>JAIOPP010000120.1 GCA_021413845.1 Planctomycetia bacterium
CAGCTCCTAGCTCTTACCGGTCGCTTTCAACAACCGATCGTAGAGTTCATACGCTTCGACGCCGGCTTCGTCGGCCTCGGCCGTGAAGTAGGCCTCCAGTTTGGCGAGCGCCTCGTCGTTCCGTTTGTTCTTTTCGGCAAGCCGGGCATGGTAGTACGATTCCAGGGCCGGATCGGCCGCGACTTTGAACGCCTTCTCAAACGCAGCCGTCGCCGGCTCGATGCGCTCGGCGCGCAGAAACGTTTCGCCGATCAGCAGGTAGGTGCGCCCTTTTTCACCTTCCAATTGCGTCTTCGTGCGACCGCGAATCCCGTAGTCTTCCGGTTTCTGCAAGGCTTGGAGAACTAAAGCGAAGGCATCGGACGCTTTCTCGAACTTCTTTTGCCGCGCGTAGAGTTGGCCGATCATCAACTTCAATCGTACGAAACCGACGGTCTTTTCCTTGCCTTGATTAAGGGTCGCGGCTTTTTCGTAGAGCTCGGTCGCTTGCTCGAGTTTTTCATCTTCGGCAAGGAATGCCGCGAGGCGCTCCAGCAGTTCGGGATTCGCCGGCCCGACCTCGGCCGCCTTCAAGGCATAGCGAATCGCTTCTTGATGCCGCTCCAGGCTCCAAGCCACTTCGACGATCTGCCCCAACACGGCCGTAGAATCGGGATCGAACCGCAAGGCTCTTTGGTAATGCTTCAACGCCTCTTCACGGTTTCCCTGCTGTTCGTACATCATCCCTGCGCCGTAATAGCTCAGAGCTTGCCGCTTATATTGGTCGGCTTCGGTCTCCGCCTTGCGGGGGACGAATGGTTCCGGGCGATCGTCCAACTCGATGGCCGACGGCAGGGGCTTAGCTCCATAGACCGTCGACCCGTAGCCTGCCCAAGCGAAACATAAGCTCGCGGCAACGGACGCGACTCGCGGATACCGGTTTTTCAAGTGATTGCTCCCTCTAGACGGTCGAAGCGGGTGCCTGCGAAAACCCGCAAGCCACGCCGCCCGGCCGCAAAGCCGACGGCACCCGATTATTTTAATGAACTACGCCAAGCCCCGCCACCTGCGATTCCCCATGTCGGGAGCCAAGCGAGGTCGCTTCGATTCAGATGCCCGCTTCGAATCGGGGAGATCGTGAAGCGATTCGTCGAAACGAGATTGAATGTGCGGGCCTGCCGCTCATAATAAAGTTCTGCGAAAATCGAGCTTTGCAGAGGCCCACGGCGACGAGTTCATCGACGCCGACGCGACGTTCGTCGCAATGCCGCGGCGATCGCCGTGAAGCCGAATGATGCCGGCTTGAATTGTCCTCGTGAATCTCAAGGAGCGTTCGTGAACTCGAACATGCAAGATCTCGGCGCGAAGACGATCAAATCGCTCGCTTGGCGGCTCACGTTGCCGATCATGTTCGTCGGCTTGCTGATGACGGTGTTCGGCATCTCGGCAGCGGTCTATGTCCATTGGGAATACCGCTCTCGCTCAGACTACGTGGCGCGCCAAGTCGCCGGCCTCAATACGCTGCAAAACCTTCTGATTGCGGAACGGGACCTGCGCTATACGCTGCGCGAGTTTCTTCTCAAAGGAGACGTCTCGGAAATCGACGCGGCGACACGTCTGCAAGAATCCATCGTGCGGCTGACCGACGAATCGGAAACCTTGGTCGGTTCCGAACGAGGTATGCAACTCGTCGCCCGAATTCGCGAGGGAGAAAAACTGGTTTACGTCGAACTGAAAAAGATTCGCGGCCTACCGCTCCCGGCTATGCGGCAAGAGGTGCTCAGTTTATTAAACGACATCCTCGAGCCGAAGCTGATCGTGCCGACTAAAGAATACTCCGATATGAAACAGCAATCGGTGCAGCTCGGGCTCGAACGAACCGAACAATTCGCGCAGATGCTTGTGATCACGATGACGAGTCTCGGGCTCTGCGGCGTCACGGCCGGTGTGCTTTGGGGCCTCGCGGCGGCACGCGGAATCGGCCGATCGCTCGTGGAACTGACCGTGCCGATCAAGAACGCGGCCGGGCAACTCAACGAAGCGGTCGGGCCGTTGACGGTCCACTCCCATTGGAACTTCAACGAACTTCCGATCGTGGTCGATCAGATCGCCGAACAGGTCGGCGAAGTCATCGAGCAGATGCGTGCATCCGAACGCAGAGCGGTGCGCTCGGAGCAACTTGCCGCGGTCGGACAACTTTCGGCCGGCATGGCGCATGAGCTTCGCAATCCGTTGACGTCGATGAAATTGATCGTGCAGAAGGCCAGAAAGAAGCCCGGCTCAGGCGATGAGATGAGCGGGCGGGACCTGGAGATTCTGGAAGAGGAGATCGAACGCTTAGAGCGGGTCGTCGGCGGCATCTTAGATTACGCCCGGCCGCCGCAAGCTCAATTCGATCGCATCGACCTCGTGGAAGTCGTACGTCGCAGCGCGGAGTTGATCTCCGACCGATTTCGGCGACGCGGAATGCAATTGGTCGTCGACCTGCCTGCGAGCCCTTGTTTCGTCTCCGGCGATCCGGCCCAGCTCCGCCAAGTGTTGCTCAACCTGCTGCTCAATGCGATGGACGCCGGGGAGAAAGGTCAAACCGTGCGACTCCGGTATCGCACGAAGTCGGCAAAGTCGCACGACTCCGACAGCGGCTCGAAAACGAATGCGGCGCATGTCGTGGAAGTCGCGGACCAAGGCACCGGGCTGCCGAAGGATCCGACGAAGGATATTTTCGAGCCGTTCGTCAGCACGAAGGAGACCGGCCTCGGTTTAGGGCTTTCCATTTCTCGCCAAATCGTTGAAGCTCATCACGGTTGCCTGCTGGCGGCCGACGACCCTCACGGCGGAGCCGTGTTCAGCGTTGAATTGCCGGTTTTCGGTTCCGTGGCGGTAGATTGCCCGCCGACGACCAAAAGCGTAGCGGCTGCGGGCGTATTAGCTCGCAGCTAGAATTATCGAGGCCCGGTAGATGTCGCTGTTGCTGATCGTCGACGACGAACCGAATATCCGCTATTCGTTTCGGGCCAGCCTCGAATCGTTGTTCACGAGCGTGGTCGCAGTCGAAACCGCGACGGCGGGGATCGCGGCCGTCCGCGACTTGCATCCCGACGTCGTACTGCTCGACGTCAATCTTCCCGACATGTCGGGCCTCACCGCTTTCGGCGAGATGCGGAAACTCGATCCACGCGTCGTCGTGATCATCATCACCGCGTTTACGACGACGCAAAAAGCGATCGAAGCGACCAAGCAGGGGGCGTTCGACTATCTCCTCAAACCGGTCGACTTGCAGGTTCTTACCGACACGGTGCGCCGCGGCGCAGAGGTGAGCCGGCTCAGTCGCGTTCCGGTCTCGTTCGATGAATCTCTGCCTTCCACGGAATCGGACCTGCTGATCGGTCGTTCCCCGTCGATGCAAGCGGTTTACAAGGCGATCGGGCGCGTCGCATCGCAAGACGTGACGGTCTTGATCCAAGGAGAAAGCGGCACCGGCAAGGAGCTCATCGCTCGGGCCATTTATCAACATAGCCGTCGCAGTCATCTGCCGTTTCTAGCGGTCAACGCCGCGGCGATTCCCGATGCGCTGCTGGAGACCGAAATGTTCGGTCACGAGCGAGGTGCGTTTACCGGTGCCGAACGGACGCGCATCGGAAAGTTCGAGCAGGCCGACGGCGGGACGTTGTTTCTCGATGAGATCGGCGACATGAGCGCCGCCACGCAGTCGAAACTACTGCGAGTTCTGCAAGAGCGGACGTTCGAGCGCGTCGGCGGTGAAGAAACGCTGACGACCGACGTGCGCTTGATCGCGGCGACCAATAAAGATTTGGACCAAGCGGTCGAACAGGGGCATTTTCGGCAAGATCTTTATTACCGACTGAACGTCTTCATCATCCGGCTTCCGTCGCTTCGATCGCGATTGGAAGACTTGCCGATGTTGATCGATTTCTTCATTCGAACTTTCAACGTCGAACTGAATCGGACGGTGCGAGGCATCTCCGACCAAGCGAAGCTCGCCTTGCAACGGCACTCTTGGCCGGGCAATGTTCGAGAACTGCAAAGTGCGGTTAAGAGTGCCATCGTACATGCGACCGGCGATGTCTTGACGATCGACTGCTTTCCGGAGTCTTGCCGTAGCGGCACGGATGCTCTACCCGTTCCGGAAGGGCCGTCCGACGCCACGCTCGACGTCGGACGAATGGTCGAAGACCTATGTTCTCAAGGCCACAGCGACATCTATCGGCACATCCACGCCGAAGCGGATCGATTGCTGATCGAATGCGTGCTTAAAAAGTCGCAAGGAAGTCAACTATTGGCAGCCGAATTACTCGGTATTTCTCGCACGACGCTCCGAGCAAAACTACGAGCTCTCGGACTTTCCATCGAAAAGCATTTGCTTACGGAATCTGATCACGGGGAATAGATTCTGGCCGGCGATAGATGTCTGCCGCTGAATGTATCGGGGTTTAATATATTAAACCTGCGTTAATTAAGACGCGGAAAGCCCATTTTTCCGGCAGTTCGCTTCGCTCATGGCTTTCTCATCCGATCGCTCTACCAGCGGCATGAGCTTTGCTTTCTACGATTAGAACTCGAATCCAGCTCGCTTCGCTGTGCTCGATGGCCCGAACTTTCGGCCCCCACCTTTTGCTCGGTTAGCGCCTTCCAACCGAATCCTTCCCCTATGGCTAAACGCAACCCTTCCCGTCCTCAAACGGCCGAGTTCTCTAAGGCCGAACAGCTTTTATTGCTGCTGGAAAGTAGCAGTGCGGCGCGCTGGGCAGGGCTGGCGATCATTTCGGTCCCGGCGTTGTTCGTCGTCGCCTTGTTTTGGTGGAACGTCCGAACGGAAGACGTCGCGTATCAAAACCGTCGCGCGGCCGTAGCCCCGGGAATCGTCGCAAGCGTCGAAGGAGTCGCGGCTCCGGCTCCCACTCCCGATTCCCCGCTCATGCCTGCCGAATTCGATCGGCAAGACGGCATGCTGCTAGGCTGCAACGAGCTTGTGATCTACCATCCGCGATTGATGGTGCAAATGATTCAAGCCATGGCAGGCAAGCTTGAAATCTACGGCTTGATCAACGACGCCATCCAACAACAGAAGGTCGTATCGCTGTTGGAAGAAAACGGGCTTCCGGCCGATACGGTTCAGTTCCTAGAAATCACCGCTCGCGGCATGTGGGTTCGCGACTTCGGCCCTAAGTTCATTCGCAACCAATCAGGCGGCCTCACGATCGTCGACTATGCCTATCTAGACCGCATAGCGACGGACGGCCGGGTACGCCCGGACGACGACAAAGTGCCTGCGAGAATCGCCGAATTGTTTCACATGCCCGTCATGTCTCTCCCGCTGTCGATGGAAGGGGGCAACGTCCTCACCAACGGTTACGGCCTTTGCATCACGACGAACCACTTGGTGGCGGAGAACGAACATCGCAGCTATTCGTTCGAAAAGGTCGGGCAGTTGCTCGGCGAAGCCTACGGACAACGGCAATGGTCGTACATCGATCCTCTTCCCGGCGACCCGACCAAGCATGCCGACACGTACGTGACGTTCCTCTCGCCGACCACGGTCGTCGTGGGTTCTTGCGATGCGGCACTCGACCCTGCGGCTGCGGCGACGATGGACAAGACCGCCGGTCAATTGACGTCGGTAACGGTGAACGGCCAACCGCTGCAAATCGTCCGTATTCCGATGGTCATGAAGGGAGACGGCATCAGCCGCACCTATGCGAACTGTGTCCTTGCGAACGGCACGGCACTGATCCCGCAATATGCCGACGTCGACCCAAGCATCAATAAGCAAGCCTTAGACATCTACGCTCGGGTACTGCCGAACTGGAAGATCGTCGGCATCGAATGCTTGGAACTCGCGGTAAAAGGGGGCGCGTTGCACTGCGTCACATGCAACGTACCGTCGCCGAGCTTGCTGCCGCTTGAGCTTCCCGCTCCTTAAAGTCGTCGCCCTTACTTCTTAAAGCGGCCTGGCATCGTAAGACCGCTTCGATAACGGGCGACAAGCGGCGTTTCTTCGGGTCATCTCTCGCAGCGATTCCGACTGCGGTTCATACATGCATAAAGCACGACTGTTGCTTCGCCGGCGCACATAACTTAGACTGGCTGCAGCCCGCCATCGTAGGTTCTGTCGATACCTGACAAGCCTTCCTCCCGGAGAAGTGCCATGCATCGTGAAGGATGCCATCGGCCCGACCACCCAGCCATCGGCCGTCGCGAGTTGTTGCACGTCGGCGGACTCGGCCTGCTCGGCACCGGGCTTGCCGACCTGCTGCGATTGGAATCGCAGGCCGCGGCCGCAACCGCCTCTCCGGTTCGAGCGAAGTCGGTTGTCTTCGTATTTCAATCGGGCGGGCCCTCGCAGTTCGAGACTTTCGACCCCAAGCCCGACGCCCCGGCCGAGATTCGAGGCGAATACGGCACCATCGCGACGAAACTGCCGGGCATTCGCTTTTGCGAATATCTACCCAGGCTCGCGGCGCGCTCGGACAAGTTCTCGATCGTTCGCACGATGCACCACACGGCCGATCGCTCGGTGCGCAGCGAACACGCCGGCGGTCACTATCTGATTCAAACCGGCACCACCGAGCTTCCTCCCGGCGACACGCTGCAAACGATCGCCAGCCCGCGGCAGGGTCGCGCGATATGGCCAAGCATCGGTTCGATGATCGCGTATGCCGCTCCTCCGAGCGCCGCGGTCGGTTGGCCGGCGGTCGTCGAGATCCCGCGCGAAAAAGGAGTGACGAAATACGGTCGCGATCCCGGCTTGCTCGGTCCCCGGTTCGCGCGGTGGACCGTCGACCTTGCGCCGACCTGCAACAGCAAGGACCCCGGCGGCTCATGCCCGAATTGCTTCTCTCACGACACTCCGAACGATCCCGCCCGGGCTCCCGGGCCGGGTCCGAACGCTTGGTGGGACAACTCCAGCTGCCGCAACCCGGACTTTCACCTCCCGCAATTCGGCGCTAAGGAAGCGATTTCCATCCCGCAACTCTCCGGCCGGGTCGAGCTCGTTCGCTACCTCGACTCGCTGCGCCGCAGTGCCGATGTCTTCGCCGCCACGCCCGAGTCGACCACCTGGGACGCCTACTCGAAGCAAGCGCAGCGGCTTGTGCTCGCCTCGCATCCGGGAAAGCAGAACCCTTTCGACCTCTCGCAAGAGACCGATGCCGTTCGCGATCTCTACGGCCGTGAAGAATGGGGCCAAGCGCTTCTCGTCGCTCGCCGGCTCGTCGAGTCGGGAGTGCGCATGGTGCAGGTCAACCTGCGCGGTTGGGACACGCACCAAAACGCGTTCCGCGATCTCAAGGGGCATCTCTTGCCGTCGCTCGATCTTTGCCTCAGCGGCTTCCTCGACGATCTCGCACAGCGCGGCATGCTCGACGAAACGTTGATCGTCATGTGCGGCGAAATGGGACGCACGCCGCGCGTCTCGCCGATCGTCGTCGGGGGGAAGAACGTGGCCGGCGACATCTTCACTCCCGGCCGGCATCACTGGGGCGACGTGTTTCCGTGCCTCGTGGCCGGCGGCGGAACCGTCGGCGGACGGATCATCGGTCAAACCGACAAACACGGCGGCCAACCGGTCGGCGAGGCCTACACGCCGGCCGATCTTGCAGCGACGATCTTTCGCCAACTCGGCATCGGCCCGGAGCGCGAGTTTCACGATGCGCAAGGTCGAGCCTACGCGATCTACCGCGGGCAACCGATTGCGGCGCTGATGTAGAGCCGGCTCCGATGCGAGCGGCGTCTAGCGCGGCTTCCGTTTGCCGAGGCCGGCGGGTGCCTTAGCGGCGGGCTTCTTCTCCGGCGTTTTCTCGGCCGGCTTCTTAGCCGGAGCGGGAGCAGGAGCAGCCTTCTTGGCGGCCGGGGCTGCGGGAGCCGAGGCCTTCTTCGCCGCCGGAGCAGCGGGGGCGGCCTTCTTTTCGGCATCGGCGGGCTTCGCCTTTCCGTCGCCGCCCTTAGCCTTCCCTTCGGGCTTCGCGGCAGGCTTGGCTTCGGCCTTGCCGTCCGGCTTCGCCGCGCTCTTCGGCGGAGGCGTCGGTTCCGGTTCCGGCTTCTTGTCGTTCTTCGAGGGCCGCTTCGGCAAGCGCGCCTTCGCTTCCGGGTCGACTTCCAACAAGATCTTGTGCAAGTTCGTCGAATACGGATTGGCGTTGTAGTCGGCCGAGAGTTGGTGCAAGAGCGACCCGAACTCGATCCCCTTGTTCTTCGGGATCGCACGCTCCATGCCCGCACATCCGGCCTTCGGCTTGTCCGCTTCGCCGACGAGCGCAAACACGGCCAGCGCTCCCATCGCACCGGTATCCAACGGCACGGCGTGGCCGCCGAGCGACGTTTGCGTCACATAGTTGACGACGAACGGCGAGACCCCGTCGTACGACGAAAGCTTCTGCACCGCTTGCCCGAGATTGAGCTTCTTCATCGGCTCGAGGTCGAACGAATAATTGGCCTCGAACACCGCCTGAAGCGCGCGACGCAGATTGTTCGCGCCGGCTTCGGCGTTCGGTAGCGCCTTCATGACTTCGGCCAACTCCTTCACCGTGCTGACGCGGACTTCGTTCCAGTCGAAGTAAGCGGTCGAGACCGCTTGAAACGCGGCTTCGGCAGGGCCGAACGGCGCGTTCTCCAAGCAGCATGCGAAGAGCAAGTTCTCCAGCAGCGTACGCCCGGACGGCGGATCGACCGACTGGTAGTGCTTCTTCAGAACTTTGTGAAGTTTCGTGAGGACGGCGGCGCGATTGACGGAAGCCATGGTTTGAGCGAGGTCGGTGGGAGGAAAAATAAATAAAGCCGGTTCGTGCGAACGGGCTCTAACCATGTTCGAACTTAGACTCGGGAGCGGTCGGCGATTCGTCGGGCACTTCCCCCGACGCTTCATCGGTCGTTTCGACGACTTCCGTTTCGTCTTCGATAATTTCATCGTCGTCCTCGTGACGAGCGACGAACGGGTCGTCGGCCTTAGGCAGGACGCGACGAAGAATGCGGTCGATTTCCAGCGTGTTCTTCACCCCTTGATCGAAGATGAACTCTAAGCGGGGCGTGTAGCGCGTGTCGATGCGGGTGGCGATCTTGTGCTGCAGGAAACCGGCCGAGCTTTGCAAGCCGTGCAACGCGAGGCGCTGCTGCGTCTCTTCGCCCATGATCGTGACGTAGACCTTGGCTTGCTTCATATCCGGCAAGACCTCGACCTTCGTGACCGTCACGTGCTGCACGCGCGGATCTTTCAATTCCGACAAGATCGCCATGCTGACGACCTCGCGGATCGCCTGGGCGGCTTTGAGCAATCGGCGAGATGTCATGGCGATAAAGTCCGGGGAATACGAAGCGAATCAAACGACCTACGTGCGGGCAAAGAGGGGGCGGCGAAGCTTACAGCGTGCGCGCCACTTCCTCGACCTTGTAGGACTCCAAAACGTCCCCTTCCTTGATGTCGTTGAAGCCGGCCAACTTGATGCCGCACTCCATTCCTTCGCGTACTTCACGCGTATCGTCTTTCTCGCGCTTCAGCGTATCGAGGGCGTAATCGCCGACGATGCGACTGTCGCGAATGATCCGGACGCGCGAGTTGCGCTCGATCGTGCCGGAAAGCACTCGGCAGCCCGCGACCGTGCCGACTCGGCTGATCGCAAACGCCTTCTGCACCAAAGCCCGACCCAACTCGATCTCGCGTTGCTCCGGCTTGAGCATCCCTTCCAGCGCCAGCTTCAAATCGTCGCTGACTTTGTAGATGATCTCGTAGCGGCGAATCTGCACGCCGCGATTCTCGGCCATCAGGCGGGCCTTCATATCCGGCACGACGTTGAACGCGATGATGATCGCATCCGAAGCGTCGGCCAAGTAAACGTCGGCCTCGCTGACGCCGCCGACCGAAGCTTGCAGAATCTTGATCTGCACTTCCGGATGCGTGAGCTTGCTGAGTTCCTTCTGCAACGCTTCGATCGAGCCGCGCACATCGGCGCGGATGATGAGGTTGAGCGTTTGCACGTCTTCTTGATTGCCGAGCTTCTCGAACAGCGTTTCAAGCGTGGCGTGGGCAGGGCCCATGCCGAGCGTGGTCGAGCGTTGTTGCACCGCGCGCTTCGTCGCGATCTCACGCGCCTTGGCGATATCGTCGACCACGTAGAAGTGGTCGCCGGCGTTCGGCGGAACATCCAGACCGGTGACGGTGACGGGCATCGACGGACCGGCTTCTTTGAGTTCTTCGCGTGTCTTCAGCGTGTCGTAGAGCGCCTTCACACGGCCATGCGCCGCACCGCAGACGACGACGTCGCCGACTTTGAGCGTTCCCTTTTGCACGATGCATTTCACCGACACGCCGCGGCCTTCGCTCATGTCCGCTTCCAAGCAAGTGCCGTAAGCGTCGCGATGCGGGTTGGCTCGCAGGTCGTGGAGGTCCGAGATCGTCAGCAAGGTTTCCAGCAGTTCCGGCATTCCCTGACCGGTTTGCGCGCTGACGCGCACCAGTTCCGTATCGCCGCCCCATTCGGTCGGTTGCAGGCCGGCCGTGACGAGTTGCGAGAAGACCCGATCGTAGTTGATGCCCGGCAAATCGACCTTGTTCAAAGCCACGACGATCGGCACCCCGGCCGCGCGGGCATGGCTGATCGCCTCTTCGGTTTGCGGCATCACGCCGTCGTTCGCCGCGACGACGATCACGGCGATATCCGTAACGTTGGCACCGCGCGCCCGCATTTCGGTAAACGCTTCGTGGCCCGGCGTATCGACGACCGTAATCGGTCGGCCGTCTTTTTCGATGCGATAGGCGCGGATGTGTTGGGTGATACCGCCGCTTTCGCCTGCGACGACGTTCAACCCGACCAAGCGATCCAAGAGGGATGTCTTGCCGTGGTCGACGTGGCCGAGGAACGTCACGACCGGAGCGCGAGGCTCCATCTCGTCCGGGTTCTCGTCCAGTGTCTCCATCGAGGCGAGCAATTCCGCCTCCGCATCGGGCGGCTGCTTCATTTCGATTTCGATGCCGAACTCGACGGCTAACATTTCGACCGTTTCCGCGTTCAGTTCGGTGTTGATGTTGCCCGGCATGCCGAGTTGCAACAATTTCATGAGGACTTGCGGAGCACGCACGCCCAAAGTTTCGGAGAAGCTCCGGACGGTACAAGGGAACTCGACCACGACTTTCCCCTTACGTGGAGCGGCGGTATTGGCGCCCGTGCTTTGCAACGTTCGGCGGCGCGAAGTGTGATGAATCCGCTTCGGTGCCGGAACGTCTTCCTCGAGCCCCGTGATGGCGTTGATCCGTTTGGCCGGAGCATCGTCGGGCTTCTTCTTCCGTCCGAGTTGGCGCTGTTCGCGCAGCGTCAGAGCGTCGCCCGTAGGGACGCCCTTACCGCCGACGCCGGCCTTACGAGCCCGTTCGCGGGCAGCGTCATCCATCGGCATCGGCGATCCAGCGGCCGGACGATTGCGGGCCGCGGCCGCAGCGGCGGCACGTCCGGCAGGGGTCTTCGCAACTGCTGCCGCATCGATTTCCGCTTTGCGGCGATCTTCGTGTTTCTTGAGATGAGCCTGCAACGGCTTGCCGCCGACCTTCGACGCTCGAATAGCATCCATCGGCAGCTTTAAGTCCGGCTTTTGCGGAGCCGGCTCGTTCGAGGTCACCGAGGCCTTCGGTTGCTCGACGGCAGGCATTCGGCCCACGCGCACCGACGCCATACGGGGCTTTTGATCGGCGGCCTTTTTCGGCCCGTCGACCTTCTCGCTCTTGTCGCCGCGCATCAGCGGGCGCGAGAGCGGAGACCGGCCCATCGTGCCACCGGGAGCCATGTAGTCTTCGCGACGCATGGCCGGTGGTTCGGCCGATGAAGTCGAGGAGGCGGCGATCGCCGGGGGTTGCGAAACCGGCGCGGCCGGAGCAGGGGCCGGCTTCACGGGTTCCACGGCCGTCGGAGCCGGGGCCGATTCCACTTCGGTAGGAGGTTCGACGGTCGGCGACGACGAGGCGGCGCTCTTTTTATCCGAGGGAGATCGCAACACCGGAACGCGTCCGGTGGCTTTGGGGATGACCGGCGCAATGGGGGCGGTGAGCGGAGCGGACAGCGTAGCCGACGCCGCAGTCGCCACGGCGACCGGCGCAGAAGCGGCGGCTGCTTTCGCGCCTCCGCCGGCCATGAAGTTTTTTACTTTGACGACTTCTTCTTCCGTCAAACTGGCGAGCGCCGACCCTTTGCCCGGCACTCCTGCTCTCGTACAAATATCGACGAGAACTTTACTGTCGAGCTTCAGCTCTTTCGCTAATGAATAAATCCGAACGACCAAGCGCTATTCTCCCTCGGGACCACGCCGAGGCTTAATGCCCGACGTGACGATCCTGATACTTCGATCTTCTCTATTTTAGGGCATCGCTCCGACCGCGGAGACGACGTGCGGCACGAGGTACCGCGGCTTCCCTGTCGGCGGCAATGCCGCGGCCAGGGTCGGCATCGGCGTTAACCGCCGGCCGGTGTGCCCCCTTCGCCCTCGACGCCGTCCGTCGCCGCGGGTCCTGATTCCGAAGCCAAATTCTCTTCCACGGCAACCGAGCCTTGAGTCTCGCCTGCGGCAGCCCGTTCGGCAGCTTCCTTCGCGTCGATCTCCGCCGTCACGGCGTCGATGCGCTGTTGTTCACGTTGTTTGCGGCGTTGTTCGGCCGCGGCGACCTCGGCCTCTTGAGCACGAGATTCCGCCAAGCTCGTAATGCCTTCGACCTGTTCGGCCGTGAGGCCGCTCATTTCCATGAGGGAATCGGGCTCGATAATCGAGAGGTCGTCGTACGACAAGAAGCCTTCGCCGACCAGCTTTTCGGCCAGCCCTTCGTCGACTCCTTCGATCGTGCAGAACCCGGCGACGGCCCGTTCGATCTGCTCGTCGAGCTCTTCGCGGGTCATGATTTCGATGTCCCAGCCGCACAGCTTGCTGGCGAGACGCACGTTCTGCCCGCGACGACCGATCGCCAACGACAATTGATCTTCGCGCACCAACACGATGGCTCGCCCGAGCATCGAGCAGAGGATCACCTCTTCGACTTCGGCCGGCTGCAAAGCGTTGGGAACGAGCACTTGCATGTCTTCGCTATAGCGCACGATATCGATTCGCTCGCCCGCCAGTTCATCGACGATATTCTTGATCCGATTGCCGCGCACGCCGACGCAGGCTCCCACGCAATCGACGCGCGGGTCGCTCGAGCTCACAGCCACCTTCGTGCGGTAGCCCGGCTCGCGAGCCATGGCGCGGATCTCGATGACGCCGTCGCCGATTTCGGGAATCTCTTGCTCGAACATCCGGCCGACGAGCGCGGCGCGCGTCCGGCTAAGAATGACCTTCACGCGGCTGCCGGCCTTGCGGACTTCGCAAACCGTGGCGCGAACCCGTTCGTTGGGATGATGCGTTTCGCCCGGAATTTGCTCGCTACGCGGCAAAATCGCTTCGCAATCGGGCAGCGTGACGGTCGCGGTGCCGTTCTCGTAGCGCTGCACCATGCCCGTGACGAGCTGGCCGATTTCGCGGTCGTATTCGTTGTAGAGGGCGTCGCGTTCGGCTTCGCGCACCTTTTGAATGATGACTTGCTTGGCGGTCTGAGCGCCGATGCGACCGACCGTTTCTTCTTGATCGAGCACTTCGCCGTTGAGCGTAGCGCTGATCGAGCCGTCGGTCCGGCTGATCGAGATCGTGATTTGTTCGTTTTCGCCGTAATGCTTCTTCGCGGCCGAGACCAGCGCCGACTCGATGGCGAGAAAGACTACTTCTTTGTCGATCTTCTTTTCGCGATGGATCGCGTCGATAATCCGCAACAGTTCCTGCGTGTTCATCTCAACTCACTTACGCCCGCAACGGGCTTCTGAAAACCGAATTGTCGAATTGTGGGAAAGTCCGCCGGATTGCTTGCCGAGCACCCTCCATTTCCAAGGCTGACTGAGCCGAACGCATCAAAGTGCTCGGATCATACGACCTTTACTACCACGAACCAACTACCGTCATCGAATCGCGTCGCTTGAAACCCACTCCGGATCTCGCAGCATCGCGCTCGATTTCATCTAGGAAAACACCGCGCCGCAGGGTCTCACCGAGCACCCTGACGAGCGATTTTCCCTCACCGACTTGGAATTAACATATCGTTTTACCCTCTCACCCACCCATCTGTCGACCGCCAATCGCCCTCCGACCTTGGAAAAGGGCCAAGTTTCCGGGCCGGCGAATCGGCCGTTCGCAAACCTCATTTTACGTCTGTCCCGTTCGGGAGGACAGCCTGCGCCATCAGCCAAGCTTCTCCGCCAGAGCAGGGTTTTACGCGGCATTGCCCACACGCTCCGTTCCCCCAAGCCTTGTTACCGCCCGACCACCGAGGCCGGCAGATGGACCAACGGGACACGCTATTTTGCAGAAGGCCGTTCTATAGCGATGCCGGCTCGCAAGACGGTTTCTCGCACCACGGCCATCGTCTCGCGCTGCCGCCGTTCCACGTTTGCCCGTCCCTGAGCCGCGAGGGCTCGCGCTGCGGCGGGGGCTTTCGCCAGCGACAGGACCGTCGGCACGAACCGTTCGACGTCTGCCGGGGCATCCATGTCGAACAGCCAATCGCCGAGACCGATGTCGCGCCACATGAGGCCTTTGCTCGTCTGCTCTGCGAACCGCCCGACGATCGCCGGCACTCCCGCCCCGATGCAGAGAATCGGCGAGTGCATCTCTAGGCCGAACAAGCCGGCGCTCAGCGTATAGGTGCTGAGCGCTTCGTCGGTCAGCCAGTATCGATCGCGCCAGACGGTCTTAGCCTTGACGTCGCTCGGCAACTTGTCGAAGAGCATCTCCTTGCCGATCGCGACTTGGCTCCGGTCTTCCGGACAAATAAGCACCTTCATCTCCGTCTCATGCACGACCGCTTCGATCGCCGCGCGGAGCGGTGCGTGATCGTGCTCCTTCATCGCTTCGTTGCGCGCGTGCTTGCGATCGTCTTCCACCGTCATTTTTCTCGGATGAACGACCCAGTAGGGTGTGTACCGATAACGGGGAATCACGCAAAGAAACTTTCCCGCTTCCAAGCCGGTGTCGGCGAGAAACCGCTGCGCCGAGGCATCGTCGCGCAAATCGACTGCGAAAGCGCCGTCGGGACCGAACTCCATCACCGGCGATTTCACGCCCGCTTGTTTCGCTCGTTCGAGCGAGACGGAATCGCGAAAGTAAACGAACTCGGCACCGCTGAGCAACTCGACGGTTTCCTCGTCGAGCGGCCCCTGCGTGATCCCGTAAATCCCATAAGGCTTGCCGGTCTCGCGCCGCCAGCGAGCCACATCCTTGCGGCCGACCAGTGCCGGCCCGGAGCTATGCAAGAAGAAGTCGCACTCGACGAGTGCCTGCGCTTGCGATTCAGCCCCCTCGACGAACTTCAACTTCGGAAACCGCCGGAGCAACAATTCCTTCACCCCGGCGTCGATCTTGCTCGGCCAAAGATACACTTCGGCCTCGGGAACGTATTTCTCCAGCAGCCGCAACACGCCCGGCGTATGGGCGATGTCGCCGATATTGACCGTCTGCCACGACGACCGGAGCACGATCTTGCGCGGCTTCGGCTCGGCGGCGAAAAGGGCCGCCGGTCGATACGCCGCAGTTGCGGTGATCGCACCGATACTTTTGATAAACGTTCGGCGATCGGCCGGCGTATGCATCGTGCGTCCTCTGTGGTTTCCTGGTGGCGACATTCCGTCGCACGCCCCCCGATCATAATGTTCTCCGCCTTCCACGGCCCGGAAAAAGCCCCGAAATCGCCACCGGCCGACAATTGATCGCCGCGCCGATTCCGACTACGTTGTTGTTCGTGATAGCGCAGAGATCGCTCCCGTTCTGCATCTTATTATCCCGCCCACCCCTTAGAGCACTCCGTTATGAAGCTCCGTTTTTCCACGTTGCTGTTCAGCCTAGCAACGATGCTTACCACAGGCGTTGCCTCGGCCGATGTCAAACTTCCGGCCATCTTCACGAGCCACATGGTGCTGCAGCGTGATCTGGCGAACCCGATCTGGGGAACGGCTGCTCCCGGCGAAGAAGTCACCGTCACGATCGGCGATCAAAAAGTCGCGACGAAAGCCGGCGACGACGGCAAGTGGCGCGTGAAGCTGGCGCCCCTGGGCCTCGGCGCGCCGCTCACGCTCACCATCCAAGGCAAGAACCAAGTCGTGATCGACGACGTTCTCGTCGGAGAAGTTTGGGTCTGCTCCGGTCAATCGAACATGCAATGGGAAGTCGCTCAATCGACGAACGCCGAACTCGAAATCGCGACGGCCAAGTATCCGCAGATTCGCTTCATCAGCGTTCCGCAAATCGGCACGCAAGAACCGCAATCCGACTTTAAGGGTTCGTGGAGCGTTTGCTCGCCGGAAACCGTCGGCAAGTTTTCGGCCGTCGGCTACTTTTTCGGTCGCCAACTTCACCAACAACTCGGCGTGCCGGTCGGACTGATCGACGACGCCTGGGGCGGCTCGGCCTGCGAAGCCTGGATCAACCGCGATAAGCTCACCAAAGACGGCCGCTTCAGCGAGCTCATCGCGATGTGGGAAGAAAAGGAAAAAGGCTACGACAAGGCCAAGGCCGATGTAGCCCACGCCGCCGCGATGGAGAAATTCAAGGTCGATCTCGAAGCAGCCAAGGCCGCCGGCAAGCCGCTTCCCCGTGCGCCTGGGCATCCCGGCAACCAATTCACCGGCAACTCGCGTCCGGGCAACATCTATAACGGCGTTCTCCTCCCGACGATCGGCTACGGCATCAAGGGAGCCATCTGGTATCAAGGGGAATCCAACGCCGGACGCGCGTATCAATATCGCGACCTCTTCCCGTTCATGATCAAGAACTGGCGCGACGAATGGGCCCAAGGAGATTTCCCGTTCTACTGGGTCCAACTCGCCGACTTCTTGGCCGTGAAACCGGAGCCGGGCGAAAGCTCGTGGGCCGAACTTCGCGAAGCCCAAACGCTGACGATGGACAAGCTCCCCAAAACCGGCGAAGCGGTCATCATCGACATCGGCGAAGCGGACGACATCCATCCCCGCAACAAGCTCGACGTCGGCAATCGCTTGGCTCGCTGGGCCTTGGCTAAAGACTACGGCGTGAAGGTCAACTACCAAAGCCCGCGCTACAAAAGCATGGAAGTCGCCGACGACGGCAAAGTGACCGTCACGTTCGATCACGTCGGCTCCGGCCTCACGACGGTCGAATCGAAGGATGTGAAAGGCTTCGCCTTGGCCGGGGAAGATCAGAAGTGGTACTGGGCCGAAGCCGCGATCAGCCCGACGGCGAACAATCAAGTGATCGTCTCTTCCGCCAAGGTGAAGAAGCCGGTCGCCGTGCGCTACGCCTGGGCCGACAACCCGATCTGCAACCTCAACAGCAAGGAAGATCTTCCGGCCACGCCGTTCCGCTCCGACGATTGGCCAGGCGTGACCGCGAACGCCAAGAAGTAAGCACTCCGCCCTTTTCCCGTTGAGCCGCCGAGCGAGCGAACTCCGCTCTGCTCGGCGGCTCAAACGGTATTTCACTCCTCGCATCCCTCGGACATTCTCCGTCATGAAAATCATCCTCGCACTCGCCCTGCTGTCGCTTGCAATGGTCCCCACCGTCGAAGCCGCCGATGCTCCCGCCGCGGCGAAAGATGCCCGCGTCTATGAGATGCGCGTCTACTACGCCGCCCCCGGCAAGCTCGATGCCCTCAACGCTCGCTTTCGCGATCACGCCGTAAAGCTCTTCGAGAAACACGGCATCACGAACGTCGGCTACTTCACTCCGGTCGACAACAAAGAAGAAAAGCTCGTCTACTTCCTTTCCTATCCCGATCGCGCCGCACGCGATGCTTCGTGGAAAGCGTTTCTGGCCGATCCCGAATGGCAGAAGGCCTACAAAGCTTCGGAGATCAACGGCAAGCTCGTCGCCAAGGTAACGAGCGTGTTTCTCCAAACGACCGACTACTCGCCGGCGTTGAAGATCGAGGCCCCGGGCAATCGCGTGATCGAGCTCCGCACCTACATCGCGAGCCCGAAGAACCTGGAGCCTCTCAACGACCGTTTCCGCGAACACACGATGAAGCTGTTCGAGAAGTACGGCATGACGAACCTGATCTACTGGAACTACATGGCCGATCAGAAGAACGCCGATACGATGCTCGTCTACTTAATGGCGCATAAGAGCGTCGATGCAGGCAAGGCCTCGTTCGATGCGTTCCGCAAAGACGCCGATTGGCTCAAAGCCCGTGCCGCATCGGAAGAAAAAGCCGGCGGCTCGCTGACGGAAAAAGAAAACGGCGTCCAATCGGAGTACCTGATCCCCACGGACTATTCGCCGCTCAAGTAAGCAGAAGCAGCCGTTCCTGAAAGTAGTAGGCACGTTCCACGTGCCGTAACCACACGGGCCGTGGCGGCGAAATCGAGGATCGGGGATCGAGCGACGTCGCACGACTACGAAGCGCGACGCCGCGCCGCGATGTGTTGCGTTAACGAATCCGCGACTGCGGGGCATCGCTCGTCGAGGCTACGGCACGTGGAACGTGCCTGCTACTTTTCGGCACGTTCCACGTGCCGTTTTCGTTTGATCTGATAATCTCTAGGGGCCATGAGTTCTTCGCCCCTCCCGATCGACGACGTCCTCCCTCAACTCCTCGCACACTTGCGCGCTCGGGGCGCGGTCGTCCTCAAAGCTCCCCCTGGTGCCGGAAAAACAACGCGCGTTCCGCCGGCGATGCTCGACGCCGGCCTGGCCGATCTGCCCAACGGTCGCCCCGGCCGGATCATTCTCTTGCAGCCGCGGCGTGTGGCGGCGCGAGCCTCGGCCGCGCGGATCGCCGAAGAGCGGGGCGGCGAAGTCGGCGACGAGATCGGCTACCAAGTCCGGTTCGAGCGCCGCGCCTCGGGCCGCACCCGCATCTTAGTTTGCACCGAAGGGGTCTTCCTCCGGCAATTGCAAAACGATCCGTTTCTCGATGGGGTCGCGGCCGTCGTGTTCGACGAGTTCCACGAACGAAGCCTCGACAGCGATCTCGCTCTGGCGATGGTGCGCCGCGTGCGCGAAGAAGTGCGGCCCGACCTGCGGCTCGTCGTCATGTCGGCCACGCTCGCCGCCGCGCCGATCGCGCGCTATCTCGACGATTGCCCGACCGTCGAAAGCGTCGGTCGCGCATTCCCGGTCGACGTCGAGTACCTGCGTCTCCCGTCGAACGACTCGATCGAGCGGCTCGTCGTGGACGGCGTGCAACGCTTACTGACGCGCACGCGCGGCGATCTGCTCGTGTTTCTTCCCGGCGTCGGCGAAATCAACCGCGTGCAAAGCGATCTCGAAGCCACGGCCGCGGCCGGCGACTTCGCGCTGCTTCCTCTTTACGGCGACATGCCGCTCGACGAACAACAGCGCGTCTTGCGACCGACGCTGCGCCGTAAAGTCGTTCTCGCGACGAACGTCGCCGAGACGTCGCTCACGATCGACGGCGTCACCGGCGTGGTCGATTCCGGTTGGGCCCGCGTCAATCAATACGACGCCCAACTCGGCTTGAACCGACTCGACACCGTGCGCATTTCGCATGCCTCTAGCGAGCAACGAGCCGGCCGCGCAGGACGGACGGCGCCCGGTGTTTGCTTCCGCCTCTGGACCGAGCGCGAACAAAACTCGCTCCGCGCTTTCGAGCGGCCGGAGATCGAGCGGGTCGATCTTTCGGAAGCGTTGCTGCAACTCTTGGCCTGGGGCGAAAGCGATGTCCGCGCGTTCCCCTGGTACGAGCCGCCCCCGAGCGCCGCCGTGGAACAAGCCCTCGCACTGCTCGACGCGCTCGATGCCATTAGCGACGGCAAAGTGACCGACCTCGGCCGGGCGCTCGCGAAGCTTCCGCTCCAGCCCCGGCTGGCCCGACTCTTGCTCGAAGGAGAACGCCTCGGCGCACCGCAGCGCGCGGCTCTCGCCGCCGCGATGCTCTCCGAGCGCGATCCGTTTCGCCGACGCGGGCCGAGATTCAAAGCCGAACATCATACCGATTCCGATACCCTCGATCGGCTCGCGGCCATCGAAGCGTTCGAGCGTTCGGGCCGCCGCGATTCGCAAGTCGGCGAGTTGCTGATCGGCCCGGCCAAGCAGATGCTGCGCGCCCGCGATCAATTGCTCCGCTCCGTCGACTCAGGTTCCAAACAAGGCTCCGCCGAGGGCGACGACGCCGTGTTGCGTGCGCTCGCCGTGGCGTTTCCCGATCGAATCTGTAAGCGACGAGAACCGAAAGGTAGACGCGGGGTGATGGTCGGCGGGCGCGGCGTACGGCTCGCCGACGAGAGCGCCGTGGCCGATGCGGAGTTGTTCGTCGCCGTCGAGCTGACCGAGTCGGGCCAAGCGGAAACTCTGGTTCGCCAAGCGTCCTTGGTCGAGCGGACGTGGTTGCCGGAGACGCATTTACAAACCAAGATCGAAGTCGCATTCGACGTCACGCGCGAGAAAGTGATGGGAGTGCGACGAACGAAATTTCTCGATCTGATTCTTGAGGAAACGCCGGCTGCGATTCCGCGCGACGTCGACTGCGGACCGATCCTCGCCGCCGCGGTCGCCGAGCGCTACGACCCGACCATGTTCATCGACGACGACGCGCGCCGCTATCTCGCGCGGCTCCGCTGCCTGCGCGAATGGTTGCCGCAAATGGATTGGCCCGACTTCGGCGCAGAGCCTTGGCGCGAGGTCCTTCCCGGGTGGTGTGCGGGGCTTACCGGCGTCGCCGATCTCCGCGCGCATTCCCCCGTCCGCGTGCTGCAAGCGCGGCTCACGTCGCAACAACTCGCGGCCGTCGAGCGCGAAGCGCCGGAAAGAATCGCGGTGCCGAGCGGGAGCCGGATCACGCTCGAATACGAAGTCGGCAAGCCGCCGATCCTAGCAGTCCGCATTCAAGAACTCTTCGGCCTACGCGAGACCCCGCGCGTCGGCGGCGGGCGCATTCCGGTACTCCTGCAATTGCTGGCGCCGAACTATCGCGTGCAACAGATCACGCCCGACTTGGCGAGCTTTTGGAAGAACACGTACGCGGAAGTAAAAAAAGAACTCAAACGCCGCTACCCAAAACACGCCTGGCCCGATGATCCGACGGCGGCGCAAGCGATCGCTGGACCGGTTAAGAGAAAACCAGAAACCAGAAACTAGAAACCAGAATTCCGGAGCTTGAATTCGCTTCTGAACTTCTGGCTTCTAGTTTCTGACTTCTAGTTTTTTTACATATTCGTCCGATCGTCGATCTCGTTCGGGCCGACCAACGTGTCGAGCGCGCCCGCCAACACGGCGTGGTATTCGTTCGTTTCGGCGTATACGCGGCAAAGTCGATAGCTCATCGGGATGCTGCGATAGAGTTCATGGTCGCTCAGGTCGCGGATCTGGTTGCGAGCGCCGTCGAACAGGAAGTTCTGGCCTGCCGCAGGGCCGCGCGTGCCGGGCCGATGAACATGCCGCGCCAAGTCCACGCGCAACGGAATCTGCTTCAACTCGCGCGGCAGCAACTCGCGCAAAGCCTGCTCGAAAAAGTCGGCCTTCGAGAAGATCGTCCCTCGTTCGCCAAACGTCGGGCTCGAAAACACGGTTCGTTCGGCGGCCATCGTCCAGCGGCGTCGCCGCGCGAGCAAATCGGCCCAACGCTTGCCGACTTCGCGCTGCGCCGGATCTTCGCTCTCCGGCCAGCGCGCCACGTCGATCAAGAGCGACCACTCGGTAAAGCGCAGATAACGGTTCATATCCGCTAGCGGGCTCACCGGGAACAAGAACATCTTGCTTTCGCGAAACAAGTCCTCCAGCGAAAGATCGATCGCGCGCACGGTCCGATGGAAGTAGATCGAGCGAAACAACTCGGCTCGGACGCCGATGAACCGCACGAGCGCCGGCATCCCGCGCGCATGGATCGTCAGCCCTCGTTCCGAGAAGAACGAATAGTGCAACAGCCGGTCGAGATCGAACGCTTTGGTATTAAAGCCGGTCATGTAAGCGTCGCGCAATACGAAGTCCATATTGTCGACGGTGTAGATGCCGCAAAACATCGACCGCAAGAAGCGCAGCCAGCGCGGTGTCGTGCCGTCGTCGATTTCTTTCGGCCGAGTAATCAAAAAGCAAATCTGTTCGGGATCCAGCCGCTCGTCGTCGGCGAGCCGACTATCGGGATTGCCCCGCAGGCGGCGGAGCAGGGGGGCCAATTCTTGCCGAATGACGGCTGCCCCGAGCGTTTCGTGGGTCAGCCCGTAATCGACCAGGAGATGTTCGTCGAGAAAGTGGCCGAACGGCCCGTGGCCGACGTCGTGGAGCAAGCCGGCCATACGCATCAAGGTCGTCACGTAGCCTCGGCTCGGCACGTCGGGGCACACGGCCGCCAAGCTTTCGTAGAGCGCCGTGGTCGCTCGGCTCGCTAAATGCATTACGCCGAGAACATGCTGAAAACGGGTATGTTCGGCCGAGGGGAAGACCCACCAAGCCGTTTGCAGCTGATGGATTTGCCGCAGCCGCTGAACCCACGCGTGGTCGATGATATCGCGCTCGAAGATTTCGTCGCCTGAGCGATCGCGACCCGACGTGAACGGAATATAACCATGCACGGGATCGTGGCTGAGAGCTTCGTTTTGGAATTCACGCATGAGAGTTGCTGCGACACGAAGAACGATCGGATTAAGAAACGCTCCGGCAACTTTTTCGAACCTAAAAACAGGCCGAGCAAGGGAACCGGTCGGTATTCTCACCGCACCCGCCGTAGCTTACTAGGGGACCGTACCGCGAGGCACCCGATCGGCACTAGCATCGCCGAGTGCATGAAGTTAAACTTCGACGACGACCGACCTTGGGACGGCGCACGCCACCCCGTTGCCCGTCTCCCGACCGAGGCATTTTCGAGTTCCGCAGCACGACCGCTTGCCTTTCCATACACAATCCGAAATCTTTTTATCGCGACGAGCTACGGAGTTCGTCGTTCATGGAGGTTGACCGTGTTTAGCCGATTGTCGACTCGCTGGCGCATCGCGGCACTGATCGTTTGCGGAAGCGGGGCCTTGCTCACGGGAAGTTCGGCGGGCGAAGCGCAAGCCGCGGTCCCTGCCGCCGAGACGTTGATACCCGCCGGCGCGCGAGCTTTCGTATCGGTACGCAACACGAAGGACATCGAAGCCGCGGTTAAGAAGACCAAGTTCGGCGGCATCTTTAAGGAAGAGTCGCTCAAGCCGTTCGTGACCGACGTGCGAGCGCAGATCGACGCGAGAATCGCCGAGTCGCAATCGTCGCTCGGACTCGGCATCGAAGACTTCAAAAACCTCAGCGACGGCGAAGTTGCGTTCACGGTCGTCGACCTCGGCGCCGCCGCCACGGCCGATTTCCACGGCGCGACCGGAACCGCCGTGTTGGTCGACGTGACGGGACACGACAAAGAGCTGGCCGCGGTGCGCGGCAAGATCACGGCCGCACTCGGCCAGAAGAAGGCCGTCGCGGCGGCCTTCAAGACCGAAGCAGGAGCGGCGGGGATTCGCTACGACATTCCTCCGCCGAAGGAAGGCCATCCGACCGTCGTGATGGTCGAAGTCGCGCATACCACGCCGGCCGGAATTCTTTGGATAGTTTCCGACAGCCCGACGTTGACCGGAATCATCTCCGCGGCGTTCGCCGGTCAAGCGATGCCGTCGCTCGCGCAGAATGAAACCTTTCAAAAGCTTATGAAGCGGACGAATGCCGCCGCAGGAGAACCGGCTCCGCTGGTCGTCGGCTATGCCGATCCGCTCGGCTTAGCCGCGGCGCTGCGTGCGTATCAGTTTCCGCCGAAGAAAATCAAGCCTGATCCGCTGAAGGTCGCCAACGATGCCGGCCTCAATGGGATTCTCGGCGTCGGCGGTCAAGCGGTCGTCGCCAACGGCGACCTAGGAACGCTCTTGCGCGTCGGCGTCGTCACGAAGAAGCCGTATGAGAAGGCGATGCAAATGTTCGCGTTCCCGGTCGGGGCCGACTTCGTTCCGCAACCGTGGGTCCGCCAAGACATCGTCGGCTACACGACCCTGCATTGGGATACGATGCAGGCCTTCGATAACTTCGGCCCGATCTTCGACGGGTTTCTCGAACAAGCCGGCATCTGGAAGGAAGTGGTCGAGAGCCTCAAGACCGATCCCGATGGTCCGCAGGTCGATGTGCGCGGCGAGTTCTTCTCGCTGCTCGGCACTCGGCTCACGCTGATCGCCGACAAGAAACTTCCTCCGGCGCTCGACAGTTCGCAATTCTGTCTCGCGATCGAAATCAAGAAGGGTGCGAACGCCGCGGAAACGGAAGCCACCGAGAAAAAGCTGACCGAGACCCTTAGCAAAGCGTTTAAGGGAGACCCGAGCGTCGAGAAGACCGAAATCATTCTCGGCAACGGCAAGCTTGATGTGTGGAAGATCACTTCGACCGAAGAAGTTCCTCCGGCCGCGGCGAACCAAGCCGGCGTCGTCAACGGCGTGCGCGTCGTGTTCCGCGCCTATGTCACCGTACACAACGGCCACGTCCTGATCGGATCCGATCTCGACGCGCTCGGAAAAGTCATGGCGCCCGCCGAAGGGGGCGGGCTCGCCCTCTCTCCCGATTACGTCGCCGTGACGAACGTCCTCGGTAAATACATTCCGACGGAAGCCTCGCAGCCGATCGCGCTCGGGTTCAACCGCTCCGACGAGTTGCTCCGCGTCGATTACGAGCTCTTCAAGGCCGGCAAGATGGCCGGCTCGCAAACCTTGCTCGGGCGGCTCTTCGATCTCGTGTGGCGCGAAGCCGAGAAAGAAGGCCGGACCATCAA
Source organism: Planctomycetia bacterium (assembly GCA_021413845.1). Classification (NCBI taxonomy): domain Bacteria; kingdom Pseudomonadati; phylum Planctomycetota; class Planctomycetia; species Planctomycetia bacterium. The sequence goes on from JAIOPP010000120.1 coordinate 24,752, forward strand.
GGCGCTCGACGGCTCGAAGCTGCCGCCGTTCGAGAAGATCCAAAAATATCTGAGCCCGACGGGCATGATCATCAGCAACTCCGAAGACGGCCTGTTCCTGCTCGGCTTCACGCTGGAAAAGATTCCGGCTGCCGCCGCGGCACCGGCAGCTCCGCCGAAGTAAGCCTCGGCTGCGCCGCTCGAAAGTTCGATAATCAGCGTTTCGGCATCTCGGCCGGAAGTCGCAGTCGGGCCGATTCCCCGATCGGCCTAACTCCGCGAATCTTTCCTTGCGGCCTTACGCGGTCGATCACGACCGGCTCCGGCGTGATGAACGTGCCGACGTTGCCTGCTTCGTCGCGCACGTCGAGCTTGAGAAACATCCGCCCCGGCGTGCGGCTATCGATTCGCCACGCGTAGTACCCTTGGTTCGTCAGGCCCGAGGCGATCATCGTCCAAGGGCCGTCGGCAGCTTCGCTGAAGGCCAGCGCCGCCGGCCGCGACATGAGCGCGGCGTCTTTCGCATCCCAGCGCACTTCCAACTCGCCGGCATGCTCACCCGTGCCGACTTGCGCGGAGGTGATCTTGCAGTCGGGCTTCGTCACATCGACGCCGACCCAGACCTCGGGCAACTCGCCGGGTTGCGGTGCAGGGCCGCGTAAACCGGTCGTCGATTCGATGACCATACGGAAGCCGTACACCCCTTCGCGATCGACGATCACGACGTAAGGGCTCGTCGAGTCGGGATCGTTGCCGAGCGACGTCCACGACTTTCCGCCGTCGCGCGTTCCCCAAAGTTCGACCTTCGCGACTCCGGCCGTGCCGACCGATTCGATATCGTAGTCGAGTTCGAAGCGGCGCGAGTTCACTAGCCGCGGCTTCACCCCCGGCGGCGTCGGACCATCTTCGCCGGCGATCGAAGAAACTTTCGGCGGCTCTTTTCCGTTCTCGACCGGCCGCGCCGCACTCGGCTGAGAGAAATCGGACGAAGGGGCGGGCTTCGGCAACTGCGAGCCCGACGGGCTCCCGAAGCTGGGGCCGGGCTCCGCGCTGTTGCGCGCGGCGAGCGGGTCGTCGTTGCGGTTGTTCTTCGGCAGCGGTGTCGGAGTCGGCAAGAGCTCGGCATCGCCCGGCCCGATGACTTCGGCGACCTTGTCGCCGGCCTTATCAGCGGCACTTCGCGACGGGGCCGAGCCGCGGTTGTTCGGCGTCGAGGTCGGGTTGACTCCTTGCGAACGGCCGGGAGGAATCACTTCGTTGCCGCGCGGCGATTCGCCGCCGAACATGCCGGGACTATTATTCGCGTACGCGGGAGCGGCCCCGGGCGGAATCTGTTCGCGGCCCGGAAAGCTGCGAGCCATGCTCGGCGGATCGTTGCCGTTCGCGGCCGGGCCCACGACCGGGCTCGGTACGGCGGGAGGATAGTTCGATGAATGGGCGGGAGTGCCGGGCGCAGCGGGTTGCCAAGGGCCCGGGTTCTTCGCAGCCTGCGACGGCGCGGCAGGGCTTGGCACGCCGAGCGCCTGCGGACTCGAAATCGCCGGGAGTGCGTTCGGGTTCGTCGTCGGGTCGCCGGGGCGAGGATCGAGCTGCGACTGGGCCGAAGCTTGATTGCCGGCCGCATCGGTCACTTCGGCCCGCACGTAGAGCGGCGGAAGGGCACCGGCCGGAACGAACGAAGTCGTGCCGGACCATTTCCCGTCGGCTGCCGGTCGCGACGTCGGCACGACGATCGGTTGCCAAGCGGCGCCGCCGTCGACCCCTTGATAGGAAAGTTG
>JAIOPP010000121.1 GCA_021413845.1 Planctomycetia bacterium
GAGCCGTTCACGCGGGCCTACATGACTGCGTTTCCGTTGATCCTCTGCGCCGTCGTCCTTTACGCCGCCGATGCCGTATTGGCGAACCGCCGCAAGAACGCCGACACGTCGAACGCACCGCTGCCGCTGGAAGATCTTTAAGACTACTTACGAAGGGCTGAGTCTCGCTTCGACCTGATCCATAACATCACTAGAGCGACGGTCGCAGCGGTGCCGACCCAACGTGTCGCACCGTGCCCGAATACGACGACGGCATTCAATGCCATGAACGCCATGAACCCCTGCACCGCGAAATCGTACCGACGTGGTCGTCGGCGATAACCTTCGCGATCGCAAAGTTGCCATGCCGCATCGCCGACCCAAACGACGGTGAACAGATAGTTGAGATACAGCCCTTCGCCGAATCGCCGGCCGACGACTTCGGCCGAGCGGACGGCCGTATGTTCAAGCGCCGCGGCATGGCTCCAATGATGAAAATAGTGGAACGCGCAAGCGACATGTACGATATAGAACAAGCACCCGAGCCCCCACAACGACGCCGCAAGACCATCGACCGATGCGCTCCGACCGTCCGACGCGCGCGAGCCGAGCGAGCGCTCCTTGATCCGCAACCCCAAGCCGAGCGCATAGCACGCCATCGCGATACGCACGGTCCAGTGGGTAAGAAGTTCGCCGGTATCCACGTTATCGAAGCATGCTCGATCTAGAATCCGAATCGTAAATAACGATCGCAGTTACCAAACTCGTGTTACGCCATATCGGTCGAAGATCGGGTCGGCGCTGAGAAGCGTCAACTCTTCCCGGAGCGACTGAGCAACCAAGAGCCGATCGAAAGGATCGCCGTGATGTCGCGGCAGAGTTTCGACATCGACGACGTGCGTTAGATCGATGGTCAACAGCTTAAAGTTATTCCGAGCGATCTCACGCGGTAGAAAAATCTCGCATGGTTCCCCGAGTTGCAGCTTGCCCGATCCGCTCTTGATCGCGATTTCCCAGCAAGCGGCCAGGCTGATCAGTTTGAGATTGCGAGGCTCTTCGATAAGCGATTTGGCAACGCCGCTGAGGCGAGGATGGTTCCATACGAACCAAAGAAAAGCGTGAGTATCGAGCAATAAGCTCGTCACTCCATATACTCCCGAAACTCGTCCAACGGTTCATCGAAATCATCCGCCATCCAATGAGGAAGATGTGCGGCGCTTCCGGCTTTGCACGGCCACTCGCCTGCGGTCGAACGGGTCAGCACAGCCAGCGGTTGGTCGTTCTGCAGAATGACGAGCTGCTCGCCGGGTAAGAGTCCGGAAATGATCTCCGGCAAGCGCGCTTGCGCTTCTTGAATGTTGACGGTAACCATAATGAACTCACAGTTTGAATGCTCGGCGCATCGGAGCCACGGCTGCATTATACCTCAATTTCACTATGCCTTTCAAATCCGCCGGCTCAAGTCACCCATTGGCTCCGCAGCGGCTCGCGAACATAATATCCGGCTCGGCTTACCGGCAACGTGTCTGGAGATCGTCGGCGTGGAACCGCTTGATTTTACTCGCTTGAAGGTCTTCCCGCTCGCGGCGCGCAAGAGTTTGTCGCGGGTCCAAGACATTTTGATCGATCCGGACGCTCCGCCGAAGCCCTGCGACGCGCACAATCTCGAACTCATCGCGATGTGCGCCGAACGGATGCTCGCCGCGCGCCGGCGCGACGCCTCGATCATGCTCATCTACGGGGCGCATCTTTTGCGCAACGGCACCGCGCGCATCATGGAACGGCTCATGGCCCGCGGACTCGTCACGCATCTCGCCACGAACGGGGCCGGCACGATCCACGATTGGGAATTCTCCTGGTTCGGCGAATCGTGCGAGAGCGTGCGCATGAACGTCTCCGAGGGAACCTTCGGCGCTTGGCATGAGACGGCCTTGCATATCCATCTCGCTCTGCTGGCCGGCGGCGTTCGTCGCGAAGGCTACGGTCGCTCGCTCGGTCGCCTGATTATCGAAGACGGCGTCACGCTGCCGACCATCGCGGAGCTCGAAACGGCGATTCGCGCCGAGCCGGGCCACCCGCTCACGGCGGCCCGAGCCGATCTCTTGCGCGCGATGCAAGTGCATGGCTTGGCGCCGGGCCGCACCGAGGTGCTGCATCGTTGGAAGGAAGCGTCGATCGTGGCTCAGGCGTTTCGCCACGGCGTGACGATGACCGTGCATCCCGGCATCGGCTACGACATCATCTCGAACCATCCGATCTTCAACGGCGCCGTGATCGGTCGCGGTGCCGAGACCGATTTCAAACTGTTCGGCGCGAGCGTCGAAGGGCTCGACGGCGGCGTGGTCATGTCGGTCGGCTCGGCGATCATGGGCCCGCAGGTGTTCGAGAAGAGCCTAAGCTGCGTGAACAATCTGCGCATGCAAGACGGTCGGCCGACGGTGAGCGACCATTCTTTCTTCGTCGTCGATCTGCAAGACGGCGGGCGCTGGGACTGGTCGCAAGGGGAGCCGCCGAAGACGAACCCCGCTTATTATCTCCGCTTCTGCAAGAGCTTCGCCCGCATGGGAGGAACGATGCAGTACCTGCAATGCGACAACGCCCTCTTCCTCCACCACCTTTATCATAAACTGCGCGACGCATGATGTCCGACCGCACGACCTCCGAGCGTATGACTCCGGCCCGCTTCGACGACCTCACGGCGCGCTATGCGTCGCTGCGCATCGCGCTCGTCGGAGATTTTTGCCTCGATCGCTATCTCGAAATCGATCCCGCGCGCGAAGAGCTTTCGATCGAAACCGGTCGCGCCGTTCACAACGTCGTCCGCGTGCGCAGTCAGCCGGGAGGCGCGGGAACCATTCTTAACAATCTCGCGGCGCTCGGCATCGGCCGCATCCACGCGATCGGCTTCTCCGGCGACGACGGCGAGGGCTTCGAGCTTCGCCGCGCGTTGGCCGAACGCCGTACGCCCGACGGCCGCGCTTGCGTCGACCTCACGCACTTCCGCACCTCAACCGCGCGCCGCACGTTCACGTATTGCAAGCCGCTCGTCGTCGAAGCGGGCCGCGATCCCGTCGAGCTGAACCGGCTCGACAGCAAAAACTGGACGCCGACGCCGCGCGACTTGGAAGACGCGTTGATCGACGCCGTCGCAAGCTTGCGCGACGAAGTCGATGCCGTGATCCTGCTCGATCAAGTCGACGTTCCGGAAACGGGAGTCGTGACGCAACGAGTGCGCGAAGCGGTCGCGGAGACGTTTGCCTCGCGTCCCGAAATCGTCGTGCTGGCCGACAGCCGGCGCGGACTGAGCGAGTTCCCGAAACTCGGCTTCAAGATGAACGCCGCGGAATTGCACCGCATGAGCGAGGTCCGACTCGATACGAACGCAGCCGATCTCGACGCCGTGCGCGCCGCCGGCGCAGCGCTGGCCCAAGCCAACGGCAAGCCGGTGTTCGTCACTTTGGCCGAGCGCGGCATCGTCGGGGCGTTGCCGAATCACGACGTGTCAGGCGGCGCGGCGGTCGAGCACGTTCCCGCGCTGCCGGTGCGTGGGGCGATCGACGTCGTCGGCGCCGGCGACTCCGTGACGGCGAACCTCTCGGCCGCGCTCGCCGCAGGCTCGACGATCCGCGAAGCCCTGGAGCTGGCGATGGCCGGCGCATCGCTCGTCGTACATCAACTCGGCACGACCGGCACGGCGAACGTCGCCGAGTTGCGAGCGTTGTTATTCCGCTAACGTTGCGCCGACCGAAACCGAAATCGTTCGCTTACTTTGCTTGATAAACCAACTTGCCGCCGAGGTAAGTCCGCAGCACTTGCGTCTCGCGCACCTGATCGACGGGGCACGTGAGCGGATCGCGATCGACGACGATCAAGTCGGCGAGCTTGCCCGGTTCGAGCGAGCCGGTCTGCTCTTCCAAGAACATCAGCCGCGCATTGTAAAGCGTGTACATCTTCAACACGTCGGCTCGCGAAGGGGTCTCTTCCGGATGCAACGGCTCCGTCAAACCGCGCGGGATGCGCGTCATCGCGATCTCCATGCCGAGAAACGGATCGTAAGGGTTCACGCTCCGCATCGAGCCGATCTTTTGCATGTGATCGCTCCCGCCGCCGACCGTAACGCCGGCCGCGAACAAGCTCTTGAGCGGTTGGAAGTAGCGCGTGCGGGCTTCGCCGAATTGCAGCTTCAACGTTTCGCCGTCGAGGAACAACCACGCCGGTTGGATATCGACGTACACTCCGAGTCGCGCCGCTTGTTCGACCGACTCCTTGCTCATGAAGTTCGAGTGGACCAAGCAGGGGCGCGTCTTCGCGATCGGATTCGATTTGTTCACTTCCTCGTAAGCAGCCAACAACGCATGCACGGCTCCGTCGCCGACGCTATGCGCCGTGAACTGCAAGCCGGATTCCACCGCGGCGCGCACCATCGGCACGAGCTTCTCGTTCGGGATGTAGAGCATGCCGCGATAGTTGGGATCGGTGATCGAGTAGATCTTGCTCACGCCCCAAGGCTCGCGCATGTAAGCGCTGCCGGTCAGCATGCCGCCGTCGAGAAAGCATTTGATCCCGACGATCCGCAACATCGGGCCTCCTTTGCAGAGGGGCTCGTTGGCGACGTTCTTAATGCCCTCGACGAGCTTCTCGACCGCGCCGCTGCCGCCGACTCCGCGCGACACGGCGACGCGCACCGTCAGCTTGTCGTCGGCCAAGAGCTTCTGATACTGAGCGGTCGCCCCTTGCGAGCTGTTGCGATCGACGATGCCCGTGATACCGCGGCGATTGTAATCGGCGAAGAGCTCCGCGAGCCGGGCTTGCGATTCTTCCGGCGATGCCGATTTCTTCTTCTTGCTCGGAGTGATCTTCAAATAACCGCCGCCGCTGCGAAGGATGCCGGTCGGCTCACCGGTCGTCGGATCCTTTTCGATTTTGCTCCCCGGATTGTCCGGCTTGAAGTCTTTGTCGATCCCGGAAACCTTCAGCGCAAGCGAGCTCACCGAGTTGTCGGGCCCGGTGGAAAACGCAACGGGGTTGTTCGGCGCCGCGGCGTCGAGCTCGGCTTTCGTCGGATAGCGACGCTCCTTGAGTCGCGTGATGAACACTTGGCTCATCGTGATCCATTCGCCCGGCTCCACGACCTTCGCGCGAGCCGAGATATAGTCGAGCACGTCTTGAATCGAATTCATGTCCGGAATCGGATGATCGAACTCGTGCATCGCGGCGCCGGTCGGATGCGTGTGCGAATCGATCAGCCCGGGCAGCACGGTCTTGCCGGCTGCGTCGACCACTTCGGTCTTCGGCCCGCGGAGCTTGAGCACCGTAGCGTTGTCGCCCACGCCGATGATCTTCCCCTCGCGCACGGCCACGGCTTCGACGATGCTCATGTTCGCATCGACGGTATGCACGCGCCCGTTATGCACGATCAGATCGGCCGGTTGTTCTTGAGCTTGCGATGCGGACGAGTACGCGAAGAGGATCGCGGCGAAGTAGACGAAGCGATGACGAGGAAAAATCATGGAGGTAGGTCCGACGTGAGAAGAAGCCGAATCCGGCGACAGAGCAAAACGGAAATCAGAGCGAACAACCCGGCCTTACAACGTCCAGCCCGCGCGATACTCGCGCCGGATGAAGCGATCGGCCTCGGGTGCGTTCACGGCTTTCATCGCCGCGGCGTCCCAAGTGATCTTCTTGCCGACTCGATAGGCGACGTTCCCCAAGTGGTTGGCTTCGGTGAGCAGGCCCGAGTATTCGAAGTCGGCGGAGCACTTTGCGCCGGTCTTACAAGCGGCGAGCCATTCTTCATGCTGGCTCGCCACGCGCGGGATCGTCGGCGCGGGAGTTTGGATGCCTTTGAAGTCGGCTTCCGGCAGGAGGACGTACTTTCCGTAATCGCTCAGGAGCATCCCCTTATCGCCGATGAAGAGCACGCCGTTCTGCCATTGCGGAATCTTATTGTCGGTCCAGATCTTAGGTTTGCTTTCCCCTTGATGCCATGTGAGCGTTACGGCAGGCATGTCGCCGCGGGCATCGTATTCGTACACGGCGCTCATCGTGGCCGGCGCGAGCTCGGGATGCGCGGGAGGCCCGAAGGCTTCGATCGTCCGCGGAGCTTTAAGCTTCAGGGCCCAGAACGGCAGGTCGTTGCGATGGCTGCCGAGATCGCTCATCGTGCCGCTGCCGAAATCCCACCAGCGATACCACTTCGGGCCGGGATGATAGACGCTGCTGAACGGACGCTCCGGAGCAGGGCCGAGCCAGAGATCCCAATCGAGCCCCTTCGGGATAGGCTCGACGGTCTTCGGCCGCTCGACGACGTAGACCAAGTCTTTGTTCCGCTTCGCCGCTTCTTCGCTTTGCAAGCCCCAAGCGCGCGAGACCCAAGCATGGGCTTCGCGAACCGGACCGATCGCGCCGGCGGCGATCAGCTCGACGACTTGGCGCGAGTTTTCGTTGCCGTGGATCTGAATGCCCATCTGCGTGGCGACGTTCGCCTTGGCCGCCGCTTCGCGAATGCGGCGGGCTTCGTAGATGCTGTGCGTCAGCGGCTTTTCGCAGTAGACGTGCTTGCCGAGTTGCAGAGCCGGCAGGGTCGCGAAGGCGTGCGTGTGTTCGCAAGTGCTCACGACGACGGCGTCGAAATCCTTATGGGCCGTGTCGAAGAGCCGGCGGAAGTCGACGAACGATTTCGCTTTCGGATGCTTCGCCTTCGCGGCATCCAAGCGCGGGCCGTCGACATCGCAGACGACCGTGATGTTCTCCCCGCCGACGGAATCCATGTTCGATCCGCCTCGCCCACCGACGCCGATGCAAGCGATGTTCAGTTTCTCGTTGAGGTTGCGACCTCGCACGATCGCCGGCGCGGCCAGCGCGCCGAGGCCGACGGCGGTCGAAGCGGCAAGAAACTCGCGACGGGTCGCGGCACGCGCGGAACCGAGAGTGCGATGCGCCATGGCATAAATCTCCGGAAGGCAAATGGGCGGGAAGGGGAGCGGGCAGGAGCGTTCTTACGCGGATCTCAACGATTCATAGGACGTCGATCAATAGAACATCGATTAATAGGACAGCGATTAATAGGACAGCGGTGCGGTAGTATAACGTGCCGAGCGAGGGGGGTGTGAGAGTCGGCCGCGAAGAAGTTTTCGGGCCGAAAGCGACTGTTCGCAGAGCGGAAAATCAGACCAGGAGCGAGATCGATGGACGTTTGGAACATTGCGGCCGTCGCGCCGTTTGCGACGAAAGACGGCTCGGAGATTCGCGAGCTGTTGAACTCCGGCAACTCCTGCATTCGGAACCAGAGCTTGGCCGAAGCGCGACTGCCGAGCGGCACCGGCACCACGCCGCACCATCATCCGCTGGCCGAAGAGATCTACTACATCCTGACCGGCAGCGGCCGAATGCGGATCGAAGCCGAGACGCGCGAGGTCGGGCCCGGCGATGCCATCGCGATCGCGGCCGGAGCGCGACATCAGATCATGAACACCGGAGACGTCGAATTGAAGTTTCTCTGTTGCTGCGCACCCGGCTATCGCCACGACGACACGGTACTCGACCCGACGTTCTGACCTCGGCCCGAACTCGGTCTCATCGTTGCGCTCGGAAGGGGCGGTTGGAAGGAGCGGCCGTGGACGGGCCGGGGAGCCGCTCCCTCGTCGGAAGGGCGTGCCGGCGGCAAGGTTTAACGCCTATCCGAGGTGTGCCGTAGGAGGTTCGGCAGCGGCATTGCCGGCGGAACCTACCAGCAGGTCGTGTTTGTCGTGTGTGCGTAACGGCTTAGGTGCCGCGCAGCAGTCCTTTGCCGGCAGCTGCGCCAATATAAATCTTCGGAGCTTACCTCTAAGAACATGCAGGCGACTGCCGATTCCCATTGATACGGAATGCATGGACGGCATCTTTGGAGCTTTCCGCTTCAACCACGGACGGTCGACGTTATGACAAAGCAAAAAGCGACACCGATTTGGCCGTTCATGCTGGCCTTGGTGTTCTTGTTCGCCATGAGCCTGACTTCGCCTCGTGGTTGGGAAGCGTTTGCGCAACGATCCGAACTCGAAGCGCCGGCCGGCAAGGTCGTCAACGGCCCGAAGCCGGCGAGCATTCCGACGCAAACCCGTCCGCAGTTCGTCGGCCATGAATCGGTCGCTCCCGCTCCTTCGCCGATGCCTGGCTTGCGTGCCGAAACCCGACCTCGCATCACCGCGGAATTCGCTCCCGCTGCGAGCGCACCTGCACAGCCGAACCTGAACACGAGCACGTCGACAGCCGGCGCAACGCAGTTGCCTGCACCGAGCATGACAGCGGTTGCCCCTTTCCGCCTCAACGGTAGCCCGCGCGTGCAAGCGATCGAAGCGTCGATGCCGACGCCGGCTGCGATCGACCTGACCTCTTCGTTCGCCGCCCCGACCCCGAAGCCGGTCGCCCTGCCGCCGGCGCAACTGTCGGGCCCGACCTTAAACAAGACGCCGTTAGTCAAAGCCCCGGTCGTGCAGCCGCCGGTTGTGCAGCCGATCGCGCAACCACAACCAATCGCGCAGCCAACCGTGTCGCCGGCACCAAGCCTCGTCGCGACGCCGAAGCCTGAGACTCGTCCGGTCGCGGAAGTGAGCCTGTTGCCGAAGAAGAATGTGCCGACTTTGGCTCCTCCGATCCAAGCCCCGGTCGCTCAACCGAACCTGATCTCGGCGCAACCGGCTCCTTCGCAATCGACTCAGCTGAAGCCGATCGAACCTAAGTTGGCCGAACCGAAGCCAGCCGAACCGAAGTTGGTTCAGTCCGCGCCGGTCGCACCAACCCCGCTCGCGATCCCCGCTCCGCCGGTGCAAACTCCGCCGAGTGGCTTCTCGTTGCACGGTGGTCATCGTCCGACTGCCGCCACGCCGACGGTCGCCGCGCCGGCTCCCGTGCGCGATCCGAGCTTGGTCGCGCATCGCCCGGATGTCGCTCCGCTGAAGAAGCCCGTCGCGGTGGAATCGCCGGTTGCGAAACCAGCGGCTCCGTCGAGCCTCTCGCCTCTGCCGCGCACGCAGCAGACGGTGGAAATTCCACCAGCCGTGCAGCCCGAGAAGACCTGGTGGCCGAAGCCGGCCGATCTGTTCGCCCGCTTAGACCGGCTGCAACAACGGCGCGAGACGAAGCCTTGGGCCGAACGGACCTCGAAGCTCTTAAGCCATCTCTCGCAGTTGAACGACACCTCGTCGGGCGGCATCCAAGAGACGGTCGGCATGCTGCGCGCCGCAGTAGCGGATACGCATCTCGTCGACGAACGCGATCTCGACGCCGCCACGGCCGTCGAAGTTCGCCTCACGCGCCACGCCTTGATTCGCCGGCTCGACGTTTGGGAATCGCTCGGCAACTTGCTGAAGAAGCGACATGCCGGAGTCGAAGTCGACCTCGCGGCGAACGACACCAAGCAACTCGAACTCTGCTTGGTCGAAGTCGATCGTCACGTCGCCGCCTCGGGCGAGACCGGTCAACAATGGCGCAACTACCTGATGCTCGACCCGCTCGGCGAAGTCGCGCAAGGCAAGGTCGATCGTAAGCATCGCCGCGATCTCGCGCAAACCATCTTAGAACGCATTCAACGGGCCGGCGCCACGTCGGATCAAAACACGTTCTTAAGCGAAGGGCCGTTCGCTCAACTGACCGACCAACTCCGCAGCTTCGCGGCCGAAGAAGTCGACGGCCGCAAGTTGCTCGAAAGCATCGAGCGCTTCGAAGCCGGCGGCTTGCCGACCGATGCCCACGCGCTGGCCGCGCAGTGTCGTCTGCTCGATGCTTCGATCGACGAAGAACGCCGGCAACTCGCGACCTGGCTCACCTCGCACTATCGCAACGCGAACGTCCGCGTCACGCTTTCGGCCGACTTGCTCAACCGGATGATGCCGGCCGAACTGAAGAAGAGCGGTCCGGTAAACGAAATGGTGCTCGGCCTGCCGACGCACGGCTGGAGCACGACGCGCACCGGGGTCGGCATCAAGTTCATGCCGAGCCAAGATCGCCTTGCGATGCGGATGGAAGCCGAAGGGGTCGTGCAAGCGCAAACGCAAACGCATAGCGGTCCGGTTCATGTCTTCAATCAAAGCGACTCGAACTTCATCGCGCATAAAGACGTCGCTCTGACTCCCGAAGGGGTGCAAGTTCATCGGGCCGTGGCTTCGACGCACAGCCGCAATCGGCTTCGCGGCATCAAGACCGACTTCGATCACATGCCGATCCTCGGCTCGATCGTCGAATCGATCGCGATGGATCAGCATGCCGAGAAGAAAGGCCTGGCGCAACAGGAATCGCAGTCGCGCGTCTCGCGCGGCGTCGAGCGAGGCCTCGATGCTGAGATCGACAAACACCTGAAAGACGCCGATGCCGTGTTGAACGAACGGATCTTAACTCCGCTGGCCGGCCTGCAACTCAAGCCGGAAGTGATCGAGATGCAGTCGAACGAAGCTCGCGCGATCATGCGGGTACGGATCGCCGGCGACGACCAACTTGCTTCGCATACTCCTCGACCGCGAGCCTATAGCGACAACGTCGGCAGCGTGCAGGTGCATCAATCGGCCTTGAACAATGTGCTGGAGAAGTCCCAAGTCAACGGTCGACGGTTCACGCTACCGGAGCTGCACCGCTTCGTCGTCGAGAAGTTCTATCTTCCCGATAACGTCGACCCGGCGACGCTGCCGCAAGACTTGGAGATCACGTTCGCGCAAGTCGACCCGATTACGATTCGTTGCGAAGGGGGCCAAATCGAGCTCCGCTTGGCGATCGAAGAGCTCAGTCGCGCCGGCAAGAGCTGGCGCGATTTCGTCGTGCGTGCTCGCTTCAAGACGGAAGTCGTCAACGGTCGGACATGCTTCGTACGCGACGGCTTCGTGAACCTCAGCGGCCAACGGATGAGTGCGACGGCGCAGATTCCGCTTCGCACCGTGTTCGCGAAGGTTTTTCCGGACGATATGTGCGTCGTGATCTGGCCCGACAAGCTGCGTGAGGATCCGCGTTTCGCCGATCTCGACGTCGAACAAGTCGACATTCGCGACGGCTGGATCGGCATGGCGATCGGCCCGCGACGGTTGCAAGCGTCGAACCTGTTGCCGCCGAAACGGTAGAGTTCGCGAGCTCGAAAGATCCGCGTAACCGCAAGCGAGCGACGACACCGATACGACGGACACCGCAACGTCGCTTGCGGTTTCGCGGGCGCCAAGCGTCTTATCTCCATCGCCCTCAACCGGTCGCCACGCGCGTGAGCGCCGCACCTTCATTCAACGTCGGCCGCTCGGGCCTCCCCTTGTATTTATAAACCAGCGCCATGTGATCGAGCCCCAAGAGGTGCAAGATCGTGGCGTGCAGATCATGCACGTGTAGGCGATCTTCGACCGCGTGCAAGCCGAGGTCGTCGGTCGTGCCGATCGTTTGTCCGCCGCGCACGCCGCCGCCTGCCATCCACATCGTGAAGCCGGTCGGGTTGTGATCGCGGCCGTCTCCTTTTTCCGACATCGGAGTCCGGCCGAACTCGCCTCCCCACACGACGAGCGTTTGATCGAGCAGCCCGCGCTGCTTGAGGTCTTTCAAGAGTCCGGCGATCGGCAGGTCCGAGGCTTTGCAGAGGTTGCCGTGGTTCGACTCGATCTTCGAGTGTGCGTCCCACTTGCTGCCGGCTCCGTGATAGATCTGCACGAACCGCGTGCCGCGCTCGACGAGCCGACGCGCAAGCAAGCAGTTGCGGCCCATCACCGCGGTCTCTTTTTGATCGAGCCCGTAGAGCCGTTCCGTCTCGACGGTTTCGTGCGTGAGATCGACCGCACCAGGGGCTTCGGCTTGCATGCGGAACGCCAACTCATAGCCGAGAATGCGAGCATCGAGCTCCGTTTGCAGAGGCCGTTCGAGCGCGTGTTCACGATTCAATCGGTTCAGCAAGTCGAGCTTGCCGAGTTGCTGTTCGTCGGACACTCCGATCGGCGTGTTAAGGTTCGGGATCGGTTCCTTCCCTTGCTGCAGCCGCACTCCCTGATACACGGCAGGCATGAAGCCTGCGCCCCAATTGCGCGGACCGTTGACGACCGACGAAGCGTTGTCTTGCATCACGACGAAGGCCGGCAAGTCTTCGTTCTCGGTGCCGAGACCGTACGAAACCCAACTCCCGAGCGCGGGCCTGCCGGCGAGGATCGATCCGGTGTTCATCTGACAAACGCCGGCCGAGTGGTTGATGCCGTCGGCCCAGCAAGAGCGGAGCACCGCGATGTCGTCGACTTGCTCGGCGATGTGCGGCAACCAATCGCTGACCCAAGTCCCTGCCTGTCCGTGTTGCTTCCACTTCCGCTGCGAGCCCAACAGCGGCGAGCCGTATTCTCCCATCGCCGTGATCACTTTGCCGAAGCTCGGCGGAATCGGCTGCCCGGCGAGTTTATTCAGGAGCGGCTTCGGATCGAACGTGTCGAGCTGGCTCGGCCCACCTTCCATGAAGAGAAAGATGACGCTCTTCGCCGTCGCGCGATGGTGCGAAAGCTTCGCCTGCAACGGGTTCGCCGACTTACCGCTCGCCGACGGCGCGACTCGATCGCTCTCGACAGCAAAGGCCCGATGCTCGCGCAGCAGATGCGCGAGCGCCAGCCCGGCAAATCCGGCTCCACCATCGAGCAGCATGCGTCGCCGCGACAACGACGACAAGCGTTCGGCATCGATACTCATGAACAAATTGCCTTCATCAACTGACCACTGACCACCGATCACCGACCACTGCCGTCAATCCACGTAAATAAACTCGTTCGCATTCAACAGCACATGGCAAAAGTCGATCCACGCTTGTCGCTCGGGAGCGATATCGCTCATCTTAGCGTCGCGGGCACGGAAGCGAATGTCGAGCTTGTTCGCCGAGGTGTCTTTGAACACGCCGGCTTGCGGCTCGAACTCCCAGAAGCCGACCGTCGTCGGGCCGAGCTGTTCGGCGGTGAGCAGTAGTTGTTCGTTCGTCAGCGCAACGTTCGACAATCGCACGTCGTCGACGAGCCCGTCCCAGACTTTGCTGTAAACTCGGTCGCCGCAGCCGCCGATGGTGAACATCCCGCGCTCGCCCGGGATCTTCACCACGCGATGCGCATTCTGCGACGTGAGCAGCGGCTCGTCGTCGTTCGAAAGATCTTTCGCATAGAACGTCACGCCGGTCGGGCCTTGTTCGCCGAGTTTCACCGTGCAGGCGACGAAGTACGGCTTGTTCAGTTGCACGTTGAGGCTCGAAAAGATCGGCTCGTACGTCAGCTGCTCGTAAGCGTCGGTCCCCCAAAGTTGCAACACGAGCATCTGCGGCTTGAACTGCGACTTGCGACTCGTCACCCCGAACGACCAGCCCGGGCTCTGCTTGTCGCCGTTCCAGTGTGCGGCGATCGTGCGCACGCTGGCGTCGTCGTAGGTCGAGCGCAGCACGACGAACGCCTCGACGGTGAAATCGCCGACCGGAAGCTTGGAGCTCTCCGGCACATCGGCTCGGCGCATCGGGCCTTGCGGTTCGAGCACGACCGCGCTGCCGTCGCGAAACGGAATTTTGTCGAGCTTCACGACCGGCGGAGGAACGTCGTCGGGCCGAATCCGTTTGGCTTGCTCGACGAGAAAGCCGGCGGCGGCGCGGCGCTCGTCGTCACTCGGCAAGCGCCCGAACGCGAGGCGAAACGCCGCTTCGACCTTACCGATCGCGTCGCTGCTCGCATGCTCTTCCTCCACGCGACGGGCTAGCGCTTCGGCTTGCTCGAGCATATAGCCGCTGTTGATCATCAGCAGCGCTTGCGTCGGAGTCGTCGTCACGTTGCGGTTCGCCGCGCTTTGAAATCCTTCCGGAGCGTCGAACACATCCAACAGCGGATCGCGCGTATTGCGCAATACGCGGCTATAGATCGAGCGGCGCGGTTTCGAGAAATCGACCGCCGGTCCGCCGGCCGTGAGGTCGAGCTTTCCCGTCGCCGCTAAGAGCGCGTCGCGCACTTGTTCGGCGTCGAGTCGACGAGTCGACATGCGCCACAGCAGCCGGTTCTCCGGATCGACGACGAGCGGATCGGCTCCCTCTCCCGTCGGGAGAGGGCTGGGGTGAGGGGCACCCCTCATCCGGCCTCCGGCCACCTTCTCCCGACGGGAGAAGGCATTCGCGCCATGAGCCGCCTGTTGATACGTTTGCGAAGTCATCATCAGCCGATGCATCCGCTTGATGCCCCAGCCCTCCTTCACGAACTGCGCAGCAAGCCAATCGAGCAGCTCCGGATGAGTCGGCGGTTCGCCTAGGCGGCCGAAGTCGCTGCTCGTCGCCGTGAGGCCGCGACCGAAATGATACTGCCAGATCCGATTGACCATCACGCGCGCCGTGAGCGGATTCTCCGGACGAACGAGCCAATTCGCCAAAGCCGTGCGGCGCCCGGTCGAGTCGAGTCCGGCCGGCGGCATGATGACAGGCGCCTTTTCGCCGAGCACTTCCAAGAACGCCGGCGCGACGGGATCGTTCCCCTTCTTCGGGATGAATACCGGCGGCGCTTCGCGGCCGACATCGCGCACGATCGGCGCCGACGGCAACGGCTCAGGCTTCTGCGCGGCGTGCGTCGCCAGTTGCTTCCGCAGATCGACGAGCTTTTGTTTTTTCGCGTCCTTGAAGTTTCGATCGAGCCGATCGAACTCATACGTCACTTGCCGATACGCCAACGCACCGAGTTGTTTTTCGATCGCCGTTCGCTTGTCGAGCGGGCGGGCGAGAATCTCGCGAATGTCTTCGGGAAATTTTTCCACCGCGCCGCGCTCCACCTTCTCGCGAACCGGTGCCTCGAGCGCTTCCAACTCGGCCAAGATCACGGCGGTTTTCGCGCGCCATGCCGCCATGCGCCGCTCATGCGAGGCTAGTTCCACTTGGGTTGCGAGCGGTAGGTCGTCGTGCGGCAAGATCGGCGCGAGAAAAGCTTGCAGTCGATAGTAGTCTTTCTGCAAGATCGGATCGAACTTATGGTCGTGACACCGTGCGCAGCCCATCCCGAGGCCGAGAAAAACATCGGCGGTGACATCCGTGACGTCGTTGAGCATGTTCGCCCATTGGCCGCGGACGTCGCGATTGTTGTACTCGTAAATTCCGAGTCGCAGGAACGAAGTGGCGAGCTGCGCTTCCGGATCGTCGGGCGCAAGCTCATCGCCGGCGAGTTGCTCGCGCACGAAACGATCGTACGGCTTGTCGTCGTTGAACGCGCGAATCACGTAATCGCGATAGCGCCACGCTTCGGCCCGATAGTCGTCGATGCGAAATCCGTCCGACTCGGCATAGCGGACCAGATCGAGCCAATGCCGCGCCCAGCGTTCGCCATACCGCGGGCTCGCCAACAGCCGATCGATCAACTTCTCGAACGCCTCGGGCGAGTCGTCGGCAACGAACGCATCGACCTCGTCCGGCGACGGCGGCAAGCCGACGAGATCGAAATAGGCACGGCGAATCAACACCGCACGTTCGGCCGGCGGCGAGGGAGCGAGCTTCGCGCTCTCGAGCTTGGCGCGCACGAACCGGTCGATCGGATTCCGCGACCAAGCGGCAGCGGCGACCTCCGGCAGCGCCGGCTCGCGCACCGGCTGGAACGCCCAATAGCGCCGATCTTCGTCGGTGATTTTTCCGCGCGGACGCGCCGCCGATTTCGTGTCGTCGCCCGGCCAAGGGGCTCCGCGACGCACCCATTCGACCAATACCGCAACATCGGCGTCGGGCAACTTTCCTTTCGGCGGCATGCGCGGATAATCTTCTTCGTAACGCACGGCCGTGATCAGTAGGCTTTGCTTGAGATCGCCGGGCACGAGCGCCGCGCCGCTGTCGCCGCCCGTGAGCATCGACCCGCGCGAGTCGAGCATGAGCCCGCCGTTGTCTTTGCCGGCGGCATGGCTATGGCAAGCGAAACAATGCTTCGCCAAGATCGGGCGAACGGCCGCGTCGAAGAACTGCGCGTCTTTCGCAGCGTCCGCAGCGACGGCAACATCGAGCCATGCGCAGAACAGGGCCGGCGCGAGCCAAAGTCTTAGCGTAATCGGCCGGCGCGGGAAGGGCATCCGAAGCTCGCGGGCGGAGGGGAAGCGAAACGGCCTCTCCATCATAAGCCGTGGGTTCGGCTACGTCACTGGCGAAGGGCGTCTTCAGAGAAACAGGCCTGAGGAAAATCCGCTGGTGAATTCAGGCCCGTTCGATCGGGAAAGCGATCACGTCCGTGATCTCGCGCTTCCCCGCCACGAGCATCAGTAGGCGATCGAAGCCGAGCGCGCAGCCGGTGCAGGGGGGAAGCCCGGCGCGCATGGCTTCGACGAGCCGGCTCTCGACCGGCAGCGTCGACTTGCCGTCGGCGGCGCGCAGCCGATTGTTTTCCACATTCCGCGCGACCAGCGCTTCGGCATCGAGCAGTTCATGATAGCCGTTCGCCAGCTCGATGCCGTCGACATAGAGTTCGAACCGTTCGGCAACCGGCAACGCTTCGGCTCGCACCTGCGCCAGCGCCGCTTGGCTCGGCGGATAGTCGCACAAGATCGTCGGGCTCGAAGCACCCAACCGGGGCTCGATCAATTCCGTCAGCAAGAGATCGAGCCACGCATCGCGATCCGTGTCGTCGCCGAAGGCCGCGGCGGCATTCGGAAGCCGCGCACGCGCCGCTTGCCGCAGGTCGGCGTCGGAGATCACAAGCGGATCGAGACCGACGTACGTCTCGAACGCGTTGCGATAGGTCAGCCGCTGGGCAGTGCCGCGGTTGAGAATCGCTGCGCAGAGATCGCTGAGAAGTTGCATTCCGGCGGTGTAGTCGTCGCCGCGGCGATACCACTCGACGAGCGTAAACTCAGGGTTGTGCCTGCGGCCGCGCTCCCCTTGGCGGAAGACCCGAGCGACTTGATAGATCGCTTCGCCGCCGGCCGCCATGAGTCGCTTCATGGCAAACTCCGGCGAGGTCTGCAAGTACATCGTGCGCGGCTTGCCGAGGCCGGTCAGTTCGGTCGTGAGGGGGTCGAGATGCCGATCGACGACCGTATCGGCCGAAAGAATCGGGGTCTCGACTTCTAAGAACCCGCGTGCCTCGAAGAACGCGCGGACTTGCTTCAACAACTCCGCGCGGGCTCGCAACAGACTCCAATCGGCGGTCGGAAGAAACGACATCGGGCTCTCGCGGACTCACGAACGTAGCAACTACCGGCTGCCGAACGGCAAGGTCTCCGTGCCGCGCGGCTTCGGCTCGCCATACGGCTCCGTCCGATCGTACACGCGCACGTAGTCGACGACCATCTCGGCCGGAAACTTCGTCGTCGCATCCGGCTTGCCGAGAAAGCGCCCGCCGACGGCGACGTTCATCACCAAGTAAAACGGCTGGTCGAACGGCGCGGGCCAGGGGTTGAGCTCCGCTTCCTTCGTCGGCTTCGCACCTTTGTTGCCGTCTTGCTTGTTGCTGCTCCACCACGAAGATTGCGTTTGATGGAGGACGTCGTCGCAATACCAGCGGATCTCGCCCGGCTCCCACTCGACGGCATACGTGTGCATCTCGGCGATCGTGCGCCCCTCGGGCAGGACGTATTCTTTCCCTTTGTAAGCGTTCGCCGGCCATCGGGAGCCGAAGTGCAACGTGCCGTGAATGCGATCCGGCTCCTGACCTTTGGCTTCGAGCACGTCGATCTCGCCCGAGGCGGCCCAGGTGCCGTACTTATCTTCTTGCGGCAACATCCAGAGGGCCGGCCAAACGCCGCGCCCGACGGGAAGCTGCGCCCGCCACTCGAATCTGCCGTAGCGTTTCGCGAAGAGCGAGGTCCCGTCGCGCTTGCGAGACTTCAACTTCGCCGAGGTGTAGCCGCACCCGAGATACGATTCCTTCACGGCTCGAATGTGAAGATTACCGTCGGCTAGGAAAACGTTGTCGGGCGAGGTGGTGTAATACTGCAACTCCTCGTTGCCCCAACCGGAGATCCAAGTGTTGGCGTCGTAATTAAAGAACCCGTTGCCGAGGTCATGGTCCCACTTGCTCTTATCGAGCACGGCACCGTCGAACTCATCGCTCCAGACGAGCTTCCAACCCTCGCGCGCAGGCGGAGGCGATGCGCCGGCAACTTGAGCCTCAGCCCGCTCGGCAATGCCGCCAAGAAGCATCGACACGGCGAGCAATAGGATTCGTAATAAGACGCGCATGCGTAGATTCCTGTAAGAAGCGGTCGGCAACCAACATCGGGAGAAGATCGCCCGGAGCGACCTGCCGATTATCTCTGCGCGTAGAACGGGCTCGCAATACCCGATTCGCGGGAAAGACGACGAATTCGAAGTCATTAGAAACGAGTTTCGCAATGCTCCAGCGAGTTTTGTAACGCCTCAGGGTTCCTCTGCGCGGCGTCGGCTGGGGCGCTTCTCTTCGCGCGCCGGCTGTGGTTCTCGTAAGGTTCGCGCGCGGAATCGTGACAACTCGTTAAGGCTTGCAAGAGTTGCCGCCGAGCGTCTCGACCGCTGCGTAGCTACGGTATGCTTCGTTAAGTATTTGACTTCGAGCAAGAGGTTTCCACTTTGATTCGATGGATGAAAACGGGCCGAGATTCGCCGCAGCGGGGCAAAACGCAGGCAATCGAAAGGTTGGTTAGTTATGAGTGCAGGGAACATTTACTTTACACAAGGCGGTGACGAAGGTTTACGATCGCGACTCCCCAGCGCGATGAATTCACAAGGGGACACAAGCGCGGGAGCTCGAACGAGTTTCCGCGATGTACGAGCCGCTTCGGCCTGGTGCCTCGCGGTTCTGCTCACGCCGGCGATCTTCGTCGGCTCGGCGTTCGCGCAGACGCCTGCGGCGGGGACCACGGCCGGCAGCGCAGCAACCGGAAATTCGACTACTTCCAGTCCGCCGGCAGGCACTTCGACTGAGACGCGGGTAACGGCCAACCGCGTCACGGCCGACGGCACCGCGATCGGCAATCCGTCGCCGGCAGGCGTCGCCCCGGAGGCCGGGCCCGTCGCGGCGAGAATCGCTTGGACGTTCGAGGCGAGCCAAGCGACCGTGCCGTCGCAAGGGGATGCGTTGTATCTGCGCATTCGCATCGACACGGGAAAATCGACCGCGGCGCAAGCGCGCAAGCCGTTGAATGTTGCTCTCGTGCTCGATCGCTCGAACTCGATGAACATCGACTCGAAGCTCGGGTTCCTAATCAAGGCGGCACACTTAGTCACCGACAATCTCACGCCGCAAGACCATGCCGCGCTCGTGACCTATCATCATGAAGTGCAAACGATGGTGCCGATGCATCCGGTCGTGAATCGAGAATATCTTCACGACCGCATCGACGAGATCGAAGCCGACGGCTATACGAACATCAGCGGCGGCTTGCTCGAAGGCATGGCGCAAATGAAGGAGCGCGCCGGAGCGCCGGGCTTGCACCACATGATCCTCTTCACCGACGGCGTCGCCAACGAAGGGGTCACCGATTCCGATAAGCTCGTCGGCATCGTGCGCATGGCCCATGATCGAAACATGACGATCTCGACGATCGGCGTCGGCGTCGAGTACGACGAGTCGCTGATGAAGCGCATGGCGCAGGCCGGCGGCGGACGCTATTCGTACGTCGCACAACCGGACCAGATCCCGGACGTGATCCGCTCGGAACTCGGCTCGCTGTTGGCGGTCGCGGCGCAAAACGCGAAGCTCACGATCGAAGTCCCACCCGGCTTGAAGGTCGATCATATCTTCGGCCGGGAAGAAAGGCTCGGGCCGGGGAAGGTCGAGATTCCGCTGGGCGATCTGACGATCGGAGTCAACCGAACTTTGACGATTCGGATGCGCCCGACGGCGACTTATGGGTTTAGCGGCGGCAAGTTCCCGATCGTCGGGACGCTGACCTTCGACGACGCGACGACGTTCGAGCGGCGAAAATCGCAACAAACGATCGACCTCATCGATCGCCGAACGACGCAAGCCGATCTCAACGAGGTCGCTTCCTTCGGGCAACTCGTCGAGGAAGTCGACAAGATCATCGTGGCCGTGAAGAGCATGGATAGCACGCTGGCGCACGAAGTGCTTCGCTTTCGGCAGAATCAATTTCCGCGTCTCAAACAGGCGGCACTCGCCGGCGGCGATCAGGAGTTCGTGAACAAAGCGTTTCTCTACGAGTATTTCTCGGGCGAGCTCGCCGAGCTCGTCGAGGCCGGCGCGTTGCACGAGCACAACGAAGATCGGCAGCATTTGCAGAAGGACCTGCACTATCGCCACTACTTGATGGAACATCAAGCACACGCGCACGCGAAGCATAAGTAAGCACGCCGCTGCCACTCGATTTCGATCTTCGGCGCGACCGATCGGGACGCGATACGCGCGTCGGCTCGGACGGGTCGAAGCGAGTCGTCGTTCCGACGAAGCGGCAAGCGGCCGAGTTGCCGCCTCGTCTTTACCGTGTTCCCGCCTCGGCCGACCCACGTTTTAGAAGGAGGTAGATCATGAAGCGAATGTTGATCGGCATAGCGCCGGCCATCGTCATGCTCGTGCATGCGATGGCGCCCCCCGCGGCCCAGGCGTCTTGGTTCAGAAGGTGCCACACGTATTACTCACCACGGTATTCGTGCGGTTATTCGAACTACTATCGCCCGACGTATTACGGCTACTCGAATAACGGGTACTCCAACTACGGCTATGCCAACGGCTACGGCAACTACGGTGCGCAATACGGCGGGATGCCGTATGGCGTGCCGGGCGGCTTCGGGGGAAACTCCGCGTTGACGACGATTCTCGCCATGAACGGCGGGCTCGGCGGTGCCAACACGTCGATGTATATGACCGTGCCGATGTCCAACGGATACGGACCTGCGAGCTTGTTGCAGGTTCCGCTCGGCGGCGCGGCCGGACGACCGACGTTTTTGCAAGTGCCGATGGGAGGTGGACCGGGACAACCGATCTATCTGCAAATGGAAATCGGCGGTGGAGCCGGCTCGGCTCCGGTAGCGCCGACTCCAAGATCGGTCGGCAGCACATCGACTCCTTCGTCGGGCAGTTTGGTGGTCGATGAAGAGAGCTCGGAGCGCGTTGCGTCGAACATCGAGGCGACGTTTACCGCTGCCGCGATGCCGTACGTCGTGCAAACGTCGGCTCCCGTCGCAGATCGGACAAGCGCCGTAGCAACGACGGCGACCGACGGTGCGAACGGTTCAGTACCGGAAGTTGCAGACTCGGATTTCGATCCGGGTCGCGGCTCTTCGAGGCTGTTCCGATTCGCGGTGTTCGAGAAGGAACGAAAGAGCCCGGCAGCGCCGACCGCGGCGCCTCGCCGAGAAGTAGAAGCACGGCTCGTCGGCCCGAGCGACGAACTCTCCTCGGAACCGAGCCTTTCCGATAGCTCGATTCCCTGGAAGGTGAAGCAGTAGCTGCCGCACGGACGCGCGGACGATCTCCCCTCGATCACGGTAGGCGTGCGAGCGTATCACGGTGTGCAAGCGCCCGCGGATTGATTTCCGCGGGCGTTGTTTTTTTGCGCGCCGGCTTAACGCCGATTCGTGACGTCTTCGATCTGTTCTTCGCCTTGCATCGAGATGGTCCGGATGTCCGCGGAATCGAGCACGATCGTTCTCAGGTCGACCATACGAATCCGGCTGTTGTCGAAGGTGCGGAAATAGTAGCGCAGGTTTTTCAGATCGGCCGCGGAAGTCCAGATCGTGTACTCGGCGACTTCCTTGCCGGCTTCGAGTTGGCGCGTCGAGCCTTTCGGAATATCGAACTGATTGAGGATGTGAAACGCTTGCAGCACGCCCGCCTGAGCCGTGTCGACCGGCAGCGCGGTCTTCGAAAACGCGACGGCTCGAACGAAGCGCGACGGAGGCGTGAAGTCGCCGGGAAGGCCGAGCATGCCCGACCCTTGACCCAGGCTCTTGATCTCGCCGCCGGCGAGATCAAGCTTGCCGACGTTCTTATCCGAGATCGTCACGTAGTTGCCGAGGTTGGTCATGTGCCAATCGAACGGCGGCGAGTTCGACATGACGCCGAGCGGGTTCGGGTACAGCTTCAAGGCACCGTCGATGTACTCGATCACGAAGCTGCTGCCGGCCGCATCGGTGACGATGTAATGCACCGGCGGAA
Source organism: Planctomycetia bacterium (assembly GCA_021413845.1). Taxonomy (NCBI): domain Bacteria; kingdom Pseudomonadati; phylum Planctomycetota; class Planctomycetia; species Planctomycetia bacterium. Next base: position 22,023 of record JAIOPP010000121.1, read on the forward strand.
CGAAACCCATCTCTTTCTGCACGACTGCCCCGACCAACACCTGCTCGACGGCGGCGACCGCTTCCTTAGCGTCGGCACAAGTGCCGAGCAGATAGATGCCGAGCTCCCACGGAGCGAGCGACCGGTCGGCATCGGCAGGAGCGACGTTGTGATACTTCGCGAAGCCGGGAAAGTAAAACAACCCGACATGCAGGCCGCGCTCGTTGAGCCCGTCGATCGTGATCGGCATGCCGAACGCATTGGCCCCGATGACGTCGTACTTGCTCGCCCAAGCGAGGCCCGACGCCGGCTTTTGCACGTTATTCGTCGTGCCGACGTACTTCGTGCCGCGCGGGATCACGAGCACGTTCGATTGGAGATCGACGCCGAATTCCAACGTCCGTCCGAAGACGACGGATCCATCCTTCGGCCTCAACGTGATGCCGGTGCAAGCCGGCGCGGAAGCGGAAAGCAGGGCACTCGCAATGAAGCTGACGCCGACGACCAAGCCGAGAAACCGGCGCGCGACAGCGGCCGAACGAAGAGGAGAGCGCATCATGTGTGAGAGCCCAAAGTGGCCGGAGTTATGAGGGGAAAACGAGAGCCGTCGGATTATAGGTCGGCGCGTGCGACTGTACTACCGAGTGAATTTTAAGGAGCAAACCGATCCCTGAGCGAAACAGGCGGTTGCACTATCCCGAACGCCTAAGTACGTTGCTAAGTTGAGACCGATCCGAATTGGGAACGATGGAATTAACGAGGAAGCACCTTCGATGAAGAACGCTCTGCGACACATTGCTTGGACGGTAGTATTTCTGTTGACGACGACGGGCCTCGCATGTGCCGACGACGCGGCGCAGCCGTCGCGCCGGACGCAGGAATACAGTTGGATGTCGGTGGCGACTTGGAACAAGATGCACGACGCGTTCCTGGCCCGCGCGAAAGCAGGGGACATCGACTTGCTGTTCCTCGGCGACAGCATCACGCAGGGCTGGGGTGAGAACGCGCCGTGGAAAAAATACTTCGCGCCGCATAAAGCCGCCAACTTCGGCATCGGCGGCGACACCACGCGGACCGTGCTGTGGCGAATCACGAACGGTGAGCTTGATGGCATCCACCCGAAGGCCGTCGTGCTGTTGATCGGCACGAACAACTTCGGCCTGCACGGCGACAAGCCCGAGGACGTGCTGCGCGGGGTAACGGCCGTCGTTGCGACGCTGCGCGAACGGCTCCCGCAAGCGAAGATTCTGCTGATGGGAGTGTTGCCGCGCGACGCGAAGCCCGACACCGACTTCCGTCGCCGGATCAAGACGCTCAACGAAGGTTTGGCGAAGCTGCAAAACGGCGAGAGCGTCCGCTACCTCGACATCGGCGATAAATTTCTCGCCGCCGACGGCACGCTTCCCAAAGAGCTGATGCCCGACGCGCTGCACTTATCCGAGCAGGGCTACAACGTCTGGGCCGAAGCGATCGACCCGATCGTGAAGGCGTGGCTGAAGTAGGTCGCGAGACGGGCATGAAAGCGCAGCTTGGCAAGAAACGCGGCTCGGCTAGCGAGTCTTCGTCGTCGTGCGCGCGCCGTTCGTCATGAGAATCGGTTGCGCGAGTAGCGTATCGACCACCGGCGTGAACATCGGCTTGATGACTTTCGCTCCGTAGGCGCTCAAGTGGTTGGAGTCGCGGTAGAATGAGCCGCCGGCGTCGCTCGGGCGCATTTCGAGCGAGCCTGTACGCGCCTGCAAGCTCGGCAGAGGATCGAGAATCTTCGCGCCATGCGCAGTCAGCAGCGGAATCAAAGTCGCATAGTAAGGACTCTGAGCAGCATACTCTTGCGGCGAGATCGCAATCGAGGGGGCATCGTGCCTGCGCCAAAGGCATTGCAGCAGCTTCGCCGCGACGTCGTACTCGAATACCGGTACGTCTTTCATAAAGTAGACTTCGCAGCCCGTGGCGCGGAGCTCGTCGACCAGCGTCGCGAGCGCTGCGGCGAAGTTCGGCAGGTGCCGGTACTCGTTCCAATAGGCCACGAGAATCACCGCGCGAATCTTGCTCGCCGGGAGATACTCTTTCACGGCCGCGCCTACGGCGGTGGCGCGAGTAAAATCGCGCGCGGGGCGTGGCGCGAGGTGCGCGGCGACCGGAGACCAGCCGGAGTGAACCACGGCGCGAGCCCCGATGCCCGACGTTCGGCAGAGCTCGTCGATCGCCGGCAAAACCGCCATCGCATGGCTATCGCCCCACACCAGCAGCTCAGGCTCCGCACCTTCGGCACCGACCGACAGCAGATTTTGAGGAACATCGGCGGCGTAGTGGTCTCGATAGAAGCGAGAATCTCCGACGATCGTCTGCGCGAACTCTTGCACATGCGGCGGCATCCGACCAGCCAGTCCTTCCGTGCTGCGTAGCACTCTGCCGCCGGTGTGTAGGGCGACCAAGACGAGTGCGGCGACCCCGATCAGGCCGGGCCTTGAAGCGAGGTAGCGTCGACGACGAAACGGCGTTTCGATGCAGCGCTGCGTGACGACGGCCAGCGCCACGGACGCCGCGACCAACAGCACGCGCTCGAAGTTCGTCGGCGCGGCAACATTCCCTTGCTTGAAGAAGACGAGCAACGGCCAATGCCAAAGATAGAGCGAGTAGGAGATCAACCCGATGTACACGGCGCTGCGAGACTCGAGCAGCCGATGGACCCAGGTCTTGCGCTCCGTATCGGCACCTAAGCCGATGAGCAACATCGCGCCGACGACCGGCGGCAACGCGGCCAAGCCGGGAAACGGAGTCCGAGCGTCGTAGAACAAGCATGGCAGCACGATCCCCGCCAAGCCGAGAGTCGCGAAGGCTTCGCGCCATCGCACGGCGACCGGATAGCCGGCGACGGCAGGGCAGTTGTATAACCGGATCGCCAACGCCACGCCGGCCAGAAGCTCCCAAGCGCGCGTCGTAAGGAAATAATACGAAGCTTGATTGTCGTGGAAGACCCCGCGCAGACCGGCGACGAAACTAGTCAGTGCGATCAAACCGACGAGCGGCTCCAGCCAGCTTCGCCGACCGAAACGAACGGCCAACCAAAACAACAACGGCACGAACAAATAGAATTGCTCTTCGACGGCCAGCGACCACGTATGCAGCAGCGGCTTCTCGTCGGCAGCGGCGGCGAAGTAGCCGACGTCGCGCGAGAAATGGACGTTCGCCTTGAGCAGCACCAGATCGTCGACCGAACGACCGAACGAACTATAAGCCGACGGGACCAGCAAGAACCAGCCCGCGACGAACGACGCCGCGACGACGACCGCCAGCGCCGGAAGAATGCGGCGAATGCGCCGCTCCCAAAACTGCGCAAGCGAGAAGGTCCCCGCTTCCAAGTCTTTGAGCATCAGGCAAGTGATCAGATAGCCCGAGATGACGAAGAAGACGTCGACGCCGACGAAGCCGCCTGGAAACCCGAGGCCGGCATGGCACAGCACCACGCTCGCCACGGCCACGGCACGAAGGCCATCGATGTCGGGTCGATACGTCATGGGCGGGATCGCGGCTCGCACGGAGAACCCAGCTCACGCGCGAAGCCGAACCATCGGCCCTGCCGCTCGCTTGAAGGGAGGGGGAGTGTAGTTCGCCCCTCCGGCGCCAGCAAGCCGGATCGCCGCACGCACGGCGAAGCTGCACGCGCTGCCGGCAACCGAGGGTGCGATTCCGCTACGCCTCGACGATCTCGGCGATCGGGCGGCCGTGATCCATGTCGATCCGCTTGCGGCCGGGGATGTCGAGCGCGTGGGAATCGAGCCCGAGCTGCTGCATCACCGTGGCATGGATGTCGGTAACGTAATGCGGATTCTCGGTGGCGTAGAACCCGAGCTCATCGGTCGCACCATGCACGACGCCCCCTTTGATGCCGCCGCCGGCGAGCCACGCGCTGAAGGCGTTGGGATGATGGTCGCGGCCGGTTCCCTGCGCTCCCGGCGAACGGCCGAACTCGGTGCCGCAGACGACCAAGGTTTCTTCCAGCATGCCGCGCCGCTTGAGATCTTTCAGCAAGCCGGCGATCGGCAAGTCGACCTGTTCGGCGAGCTTAGTGTGGCTGTCTTTGATGCCGGAGTGCGAGTCCCACGCGCCTCCTCCGCCGCCGCCGTGAAACACTTGCGTAAAGCGCACACCGCGCTCGGCCATGCGCCGCGCGGCTAAGCAGAGCTTGCCGAACGACGCGGTCGCCGGGCGATCGATGCCGTATAGCCGGCGCGTCGCTTCCGTTTCGTCGCGCGTCAGGTCGAGCGCTTGCGGAACGGCCGTCTGCATGCCGAACGCGAGCTCGTAGCTCTTGATGCGGGCCCGCAGTTGAGGGTCGTCGGGATAGTCGATCCCGGCGAGGCGATTGAGCTTGCCGATCAGGCCGAACTCGGCCGCTTGCTCTTCGGCCGACATGCCGCCGCCGGCCGGCGAGACGAACGGCAGCGGAGCATCTCCGACGTTCAAGCGAACTCCCGCATGCTCGGGCCCGAGATAGCCGGAGCCGTGCGTCCATTCGCCGCCGCAACAGTCGCCGGTCGGTTCGCCGAGGACGACATATTGCGGCAGGTTCTCGTTGAGCGTGCCGAGGCCGTAGCTGGTCCACGAGCCGATCGTCGGCCAGGAGCCTTCGCGCGGGTGCCGGCCGGTGTGCCAAGTGAGTTGCGTGCCGTGATCGTTGTGGATCGTCCAGAGGGAGCGAACGACGGCGATGTCGTCGGCGCAGGTGCCGATGTTCGTAAACCAGTCGCCGACGGTCAGGCCCGACTGCCCGTACTTGCCATAACCGGTGTTGAGCCCCATCAGGAGCTTGCGGTTGCCGTGCGAAGGGTTGATGCCGACGAGGTTTTGATTGACCCGTTTCTCATCGAGCAACGACGCGAACGGCGTCTCGTCGATGCTTTTGCCGGCGTACTTGTTGAGCGCCGGCTTGACGTCGAAGCTCTCCATGTGGCTCACGCCGCCGCAGAGAAAAATCCAAATGACGTTCTTCGCCTTCGCCGGCTTAGGCTTCGCGCCGACATTCGCCAACCCTTCGCGTTGCAACATCGCCGACAGCGCCAGGCCGGTGAAGCCCATGCCGGTGTCGGCGAGAAACGAACGGCGCGAGCGGTGCTCAGGGCGTTGTGGGTTCATGCTCATGGCAGCGTCACGAATTCGTGGTGATTGAAGAGGGCATGCACGAGCATCTCGCGGGCCCGAAGTTGCGGCGAGGGGGAAGGCTTCGGCGGTGGCGATTGCCGGGCGGCGAACCACGCTTGTTGTTGCGTGAGAAACTCACGACACGCGGCCTGCTCCGCTTCGTTCGGCGCTCGGGTCACGACCGTTTCATACGCGGCGACGACGAACGCGCCGTCGTCGGCCGCATGGGCTGCGTGCAGCCGGCCGGCAAGCAACCGCGATTGGGTCAGCGTGAGCTCGCTGTTCGCCAGCGCCAAGGCCTGCTGCGGCATTACGCTTTCGCGCCGTTCATAACACTCCGTCACGGCGGCGGCATCGAACAGCTTGAGGAACGTCATCTGCTTTTCGGCGGCATGGCGAAAGTAGAGGCTGCGGCGTTTCGTCGTCAGGCCTTGAGCGTGGTCGATGTCGGGCCCGCCGAACGTCGGGTCGAGCTCTCCCGCGCAACTGAGCACGCAGTCTCTTACGACTTCCGCTTCCAAGCGCCGGGCGGGAAACTTCGTGAGATAATGATTATCGGGATCGCCGCCGACAGCGGTTGCCGCGGCGTGCGACGATTGACGGTAGGTGCTCGACGTGACGATCAGGCGCTGGAGATGCTTGATCGACCACGGCCGGGCCGACGGGGTCGTTTGCGGGTCGACGAACTCGGCCGCCAGCCAATCGAGCAGCTCCGGGTGCGTCGGCTTCGCGCCGAGCGTGCCGAAGTTGGCGGTCGTGGCGACGATCGCTCGATCGAAGTGTCGGCCCCAAAGATGATTCACCGCCACGCGCGCCGTCAGCGGGTTCTTCGGATCGACGACCCACCGGGCCAGCGCCGAGCGGCGACCGCTGCTTTGCGGTGGATAGACTTCGAGCTTGCGTTTCGCATACGCCGAGCTCTCGGGCAGCGCGAGCGCCGCCTCGGCATCTTTCAATATTTTTTGCGTATCGGCTTTCTTCTTCGCCGCTTGCTCGACTCGTTTCACGTCCGACGCCGGCTTATCCGGCTTCCCCGCCACGACCGGCTTGGCTTTGCTCAGCGCTTCGTCCGCAGCGAGCACTTCGTTCTCGGCTTTCGCTACTTCCACGCGCGCCTCGGCCACGGCCTGACGCCGCTGCGCTAGAGTCGAGGCCGTCGCCGACTTCTTCCAAGCTTCGGTGTTCGATTTCCCGGCGGCTTCGAGTTGCTCGACCTCGATGACGAGCTTGAGCGTTTCATAACGCTGCCGGGCCGAAGCCGCTTCGAGTTCGGCCAGCTTGCGATCGCCGGCTTTCGTCGGGGTCGGCAGCGCGGCGACTTTCTTCTCGGCCTCTTCGGCCATGCGCAGGGCTCCGGCCAAGTCGTCTTGCAAGACGAACGCTTGCCGTAGCGGATCGTACGCCTCGCGAGGAAGCGAGACCGTGCTCACTTCGTACTTACCGCCGAACAGCGCGGGCACGCCCGGCGGGATCGGCTTGTCTTTGCGCGGCGTCCGTTCGTCGCCGCGCACGAACAGAAACGTCGCGGTTGCGAGATCCTTATCGAACACGCGCGGCAAACCATCGACGGCGACGTCCGCCGTGCCTGGTAGGCGATCGAGCCGAACTTGATGCGGCTCGAAGATCGCGCGGAACGCGTAGTATTCCGTCTGCTCGATCGGGTCCGACATATGATCGTGGCACCGCGCGCAATTCAACGTCAGCCCTAAGAGCGACTTGAACGTATGCTCGACCGTGTCTTGCAGCCATTGCTCGCGGCTCAGCAGCTTGAAGTTGCGCACCAAGTATCCCGTAGCCCGCAGCTCGTTGCGATCGGTCGGCGCAAGTTCGTCGGCGGCGAGCATCGCCGTCACCATCTGATCGTACGGGCGATCGGCGTTGAGCTGCTCGATGATCCAATCGCGCCAATGCCAGATGTGCGGTTGGCTGTCGCGGATTTGTTTGTTCCAACCGGCCCAATCGCTGTAGCGCCAGATATCCATCCAATGCCGACCCCAGCGCTCGCCGTATTGCGGACGAGCCAAGAGACGATCGACCACTTTTTCATAAGCATCGGGAGCGTCGTCGTGGAGGAAGTCTTGCAGCTCTTGGCGCGTCGGCGCGAGGCCCGTCAGGTCGAGATAGAGACGACGGAGCAAGACCTGCTTCGCTGCTTCCGGGGCCGGCGCAAGGCCGCGTCGGCGTTGCTCGGCCGCGACGAACGTATCGATCGGGTTGCGAGCCCAACCTTTCGCGTCGACGGCAGCGGCCGGCCGCCGCACCGGTTGGAACGCCCAATGGGCCCGCGGGTCGGCGATCGGCGTCTCGGCGGGAGCCTTCGCGCCCGCATCGATCCAGCTTCGCAAGATCGAGACTTCGCTTTCGTCCAGCGCCTTGCCTTCCGCCTCGGGAGGCATGCGCGAATGGTCGTGTGTCCCGAGGACGGCGTGCATCAACGGGCTGTCGGCACTTCGTCCGGGAACGACCGCGGGACCGCTGTCGCCTCCGCCGATCACGCCGGCTGCCGTGTCGATGCGGAAGCCCGACTTTTGCCGCACGGCGCTATGGCACGCCAAGCAATGTTTCGCGAGCAACGGCTTGACGTCGCGAACGTAATCGACCGCTTCGGCCGCAACGACGCCGGAGCTCAAAGCCGCGAAAACCACGACCAGCACAAGCGACGCCATTCCCGCGCTTCGGGTGCAGCGCAAACATCGCCGGTAGAAAGGAGTTGCGAGCATGGCGGGGAGGGGGAGGCGGGAGGAAACCGAGACGGTGCGGGAACTCTATTCAATCGTGTCCGGCCGCCGCGGTCAACCTAATTATCGGACGCCTTCAGAGCCCGGCACCAGACCTTCGGTGGCGATCAATAAAATTTTGCTCCGCTCGTCGAGCGCGAGCTCTTGCGCAAGCGGAGAACCGGGCAGGGCCGACAACAAGCCCGCCAGGCCGGTCGCGCCGGAAGCGGTCGTCGCCGGTCCGCCGCAGGCGAGGAGCAGAGCGACGGCTTCGCTTAGCGCCGCTTCGCTCACGCTCACGGCATCGGCTTGCACACGGCGCAAAATCTCCACGGCCGGCGCCGAGGCTTCGCCGCACGACAACATCTCGGCCGACGTTTGCAAATCGCCCGACAGCCGCTCGATGCGCCGCTCGCGCAGCGCGAGCCCGACGCATGCCACCGCTTCCGGCTCGACGACGACGATGCGACAAGCGAGCGAGTAAGTCTCGCGGAGTCCTTGCGCCAAAGCCGCCGCGAGGCCGCCGACTCCCGCTTGCACGAACAAGTGCGTCGGCCGCGCAGCGCCGCGACTGCCGAGTTGCTCGACGATCTCTTCGACCATGAGCCCGTAGCCGGCCATCACGTCGGCCGTGACGGGATCGTTCAGATGCGGCGACGTATCGGAGATGAGCAAGCCCTCGCCGCGCTCGACCGCCAGAAACGCGGCATCCACCGCATCGTCGTACGAGCCGTCGATCCACACGATCTCGGCACCCCGAGCGGCGATCCGCTTCGCGCGCGACTCCGGCACCTGCGTGTGCAAGTACACGCGGGCCGACGCTCCGGCCAGCTCGGCCGCTGCGGCCACGGCGAGCCCATGATTGCCGTCGCTCGCACAGATGAGGGTCGGCAGCTTCGCGGTCGGTAGTTTCTGGGTCGGTAGCTTACTGTCGGAGCCGTTGCGAGCCGTGAGCGAAGCGATCGTCGGCAGTTCGGCGGCGCGGGCCAAGGCGCGCAGTCCGGCGTACATCCCCCCGAGCACCTTGAAGCTGCCGAGCGGACGGCGACCTTCGTCTTTCACATACACCGCGCCGACTCCGCAACGCTGCGCCAGCGCGGGAAGATCGAGGAGCGGCGTCGGCTCATAAGCAGGCCAAAGCCGAAACAAGGCCCGCGGCGATTCGTCGGAAAGGGAAGTCATCGGTGTCGGGGTCGGCCTTTCATCCGGCGGCCTTACATGCGGCGGCAACTCGGCAACGGCGAGCTTAATATCTTACGGTGCCAAGCATAACAGGTATCCCATCGCGATCATCCGGGCAACCGATTTCAGCGCAGCGTGTATCTCGCCGCGCATGCCGCTGATAAACTGGCGGCCTCACCATTAAAACCACTCGGAAAGTATGCACTCATGGCAAACGAGTTGAAAGATCGGGTCGCGTTGGTCACCGGCTCCGGAGTCGGCATCGGGCGGGCCTGCGCCGTAGCGCTGGCTCGTGCGGGAGCGGTCGTCGGCGTGCATTACAACAGCAGCGCAGCCGAAGCTCGCGAGACGCTAGAACTGGTCGCCGAGGCCGGGTCGCGCGGCTTTCTCTTGCAGGCCGATCTCACCGACGAAGCGGCGGCGAACCGGATCGTCGACGAGTTGTTCGAGCAAGCCGGTCGGCTCGATGTGTTGGTGAACAACGCCGGCAATCCGCTGCGCCGCTCGAGCTTAGAGAACTGCCCGCTCGACCTCTGGCGGCAAGCGTTCGACATCAACGTCACGGCCCCGTTCTTAGTCACGCGCCGAGCGATCCCGCACTTGCGCGCGTCGGGCCACGGCAGCATCATCAACAATCTTTCGCTCTCGGTGCAGACCGGCGGAGCAGGGGGGGCCGGGCCCTACGCCGCCGCGAAGGGAGCGCTGCAAGTGATGACGCGAACCCTTTCGCGCGAGCTCGCGCCGCAGGTCCGAGTGAACTCGATCATGCCGGGCGTCGTCGAGACACGGCACCACGAAGTGTTCAGCACGCCAGAACGCATGGAAGACTACCGCCGCCAAACGCCGCTAGGCCGCAACGCCACGGCCGACGAAGTGGCGGGCGCAGTCGTCTTCCTCGCCTCCGACGGAGCCGCCTTCATGACCGGCGCCACCCTCGACATCAACGGCGGCCGGTTCTTGCGATGAGCCGCGTTGTTACGACGAGCAAAATCGGACTCGCGTTATCGCTGGTGGGCCTGACTTGTCGTCGACAAAAGGGGTGAGCTACGTCTTGCCGTGCAACTGCACGAGCCGTACGAGACCGGCGCCGAGCAAGGCTACCCGTCAGCCAAGCCTTCGAATGTCGATTTGAAGTCGTCTTCGGTGAGCGTGGTGTCGAACAGACCGCGTTGCAGACCTGCGTGCCGACTTACGCCCATGTAGCGTAGGCTGGCGTCCTCATACCGGCGGAACTTCCATACGGCGTCGTTCATGAGGGCGCTGTTGAACACGCCCAAGCTCATCAGTCGCTCGAAGTCCGCCGTCGTCAGGCCGGTTACTTGCTTAAACAGCTTGGGCTCCAGTTTCGTGATGACATCCTTCAGTCGTTGTTCACGAAAGTCGGTGAGATACATAAACACGGGAACCCGCGCGGCGAACTTGATCAGTTTCTCCTGAACCTGCTTACGGAGACTCTTGCGCTCTTTTTCCGCTTCGGTGAGCTCCTTCTTTTCTTTCGCGTTCGGCTCATCTCCTGACCTGCCCCCCTTAAACGAGTCCGGTCGTCAGTCGTAGACTGACGACCATCACTTGAAAAAGGGAGGGGATCATGGGCACGAAGCGTTTGCAGGTCGAGCAGATCATTCAGCAGTTACGGGAAGCGGAATTGGAGATCTCGCGGGGCCAGACGGTGCCGCAGGCGGCGAAGAAGATCGGCGTGACGGAGCAGACGTACTACCGGTGGCGGAA
>JAIOPP010000122.1 GCA_021413845.1 Planctomycetia bacterium
CGAAGCGACGAGCCCGATCGGCACGACATCGCTCCAGCGGACGGCGCTCGACGCGTGGCGCATGCCGCGCACGAGCGGCAAGCGCGGAAGCGAGGTATAGAGCAAGCCGAGGAGTTCGTCCCGGCCGTCGAGGCGGTAGAAGTAGAACGTGCCGTCGAGCTTGCCGAAGTAGAGTTTGCCCCGGCCGGGAGCGTGGAAGTAGAGGGTGCCGTCGATCGCCATCTTCACGTCGAGGACGAGCTCGCCGGCGGGTTTGCCGCGGCGGAGGATCTCGAACCGGAGCGTTTCATTGAGGAGAAAATCAGTCGCCGCTTCGAGGCGCGCGTCGGTGCCGGCCGGTTCGAGGCGGGTGCCGCGCGTCGGCCGGCCGCTCGAGTGAAACACGTTTCCTTCCATATAGCGGGCGAAGCAAAACGGCAGCGTCGCCGAACCGACCCCCGCGGCCGCTTGCACCTGCACGTGCAAATGGGGCTGCGGCGAATACCCGGAATTGCCGCACAGGCCGAGCGTTTGGCCGACCTCGACATGATCGCCGAGCTTCACCTTGATGGAGTGAGCGGCGAAGTGCGAGAGCTCGATATAGATGCCTCGCTCGTCGTAGAGGACGATGCAGTTGCCCCAGTTGTTCGTCTTGTCGACGCGGCCGATCGGGTTGTCGGGAAGATCGTCGACGACCTTCACGACCCGACCCCGGCAAGGAGCCAGCACCGGCTTGCGGTAGCAATGAAAATGTTCGAGCTGCGAGCCGTCGGAGTGGTGCGTCGCGCGGATATGCGTCGTGTCGTCGCTGAGCTCGGCGTCTTCGTCGGTGATGACGAAGTCGTAGGCGTAGCGCCATTCACCTTGATGGGTCCACTTGTCGTCGAAGGCTTGCCACACGGTCCACTTGCCGAAGAAGGGCAAGCGCAACGTCGGCCCGAGATCCGGAAAGCGGGTCTTGCGCACGAGATCGTTTTCGAGCGTCTCTTCGGGCGTGGCCCCGAGATACTTCGCGAAGCCCGGATATTGGCTGACCGCAAGCGTATAGAGGACGCCGAGCGTGACGACGTTGAACGGCAGCGTGTAGGCCGGAACCGCGAAATAGTACGCGAAGACCTGCGCGGCATCGACCAGTAACATCGCCACGGCCACGGCCGACGCCGCGACGGCGAAGCTGCTCAGCGAAGGAACGAGAAACACTCCGCCGACGGCCATCGCGATGAGAATGAAGTTGAAGCCGTAGACGTCGAGAAACGCTTGTTCGGCACTGCCGAGCAGCGCGGCCCGGAGCGCCGTGCCGAGGTAGTAGCCCGCCACGGCCAAGAAGAACAAGATCCGCGACCGGCACAAGAGCAGCAAGCTGAAGACGCTCCCCGCCGCGACGCTCGGCACGAAGAGAATCGCCCCGAGCGACTTCAAAAAACCGACGAGATACAGGGGGAGCCCATGATCGTCGGCCAAGAAGGGAGACGCCTCGCCGACGCGCAGCGCGAGGCTCGAATAGCGGAGCAGCGCCATGTGTGCGATCGCGCTCGACACGACGAACGGCAAGCTCAGGGCCGGAAGATTGAAGTGGAGGCGCAAGGCCCGCACCATGACGGTCGTGAGCATGAAGGCCATGACGCCGGCGACGACGATCACGACGGCCGTGAGCCACGACCAAGCCAAGGTCGCCCCGAGCGAGAGCCCGACCAAGAGCGGGTTGTAAGTGTAGTAGCCGGCTTGCAAGGTGCGCGGGTCCATGTGCGCGAGGCGCGCAAACGTATACGCGGCGGCGACCGCCAGCAGCCCCGCCGCGCCGACGCGCCAATTCAACAACGTGCCGACGACCAAGACGAGTCCAACCGCCGACTTGCTGAGAAAGAAGACCTCGGCGTAGCTCACCAGCACGCCGTCGAGAAACGCGCGAAGTCGGGACGGGAGCGAGGTCGCGAACGAAGCGAGGGGCATGAGCGCGTTCGGAAGACTACGAAGAGAAAGACGTGTGCCGGAACCGGAAGCGGACGACGTGAAGCTGCTAGAGAAAGAAACGGACGCCGGAACGATCGTCTACAAACCGCTCAGTACCGGCTGAGTGGCGGGTAGCGATTGTGCGGGGACCGAACCGCCGGCCGGCCGCGAAAACCCCACCTCCAGCGGCTTCGCGGCAGGCGGCCGGAGGTGGTTTTTTGCGGGGTGCGGCGCTTTCCTGCAATCCTGCCCCCCAATGGAGAGCCGGGGTTAATCGAAACCTAAATTTGGAAGTCAAACCGGAGCGGATTTTATTTAATCCGCGACGCGCCTCCTGCCGGTGGTTCCCGACCGTTCCTTCCTCGAACCCGTTGCTCCGCATCGCGATCGACTATGAACACCGTTCAAGTGCAAGCCGACGACTTGTTGCAGCGCGCCGAAGACCGAGTTTATTTGTGGGGCGATCGGATGTTCGCCGGCCTGCTGACGTTTCAGTGGCTGATCGGCGTGGTGCTCGCTTTCTTTTGGACGTCGAAAGCTTGGAGCGGCGCGGCTAGCGAAGTCCATCCACACTTTCAGGCGGCCGTCTGCCTCGGCGGCACGATTCTCGCCGTGCCGCTGTGGTTCGTGATGACGCGCCCGTGCCGACTGCAAACGCGGCTCATCATCGCCGTGGCGCAGATGCTCAGCTCGGTGCTCTTGATCGATCTCAGCAACGGCCGCGCGGAGACGCACTTCCATGTGTTCGTGTCGCTCGCGTTTCTCAGCTTCTATCGCGATTGGCGCGTGCTGATCACCGCCACGCTCGTCGTCGTCGGCGATCATTTCATTCGAGGCATCTTCTGGCCGGAGTCGATCTACGGCGTGGCGTCGGGTGCCGAATGGCGCTGGATCGAGCATGCCGGCTGGATCGTGTTTCTCGATGTGTTTCTGCTCTACGCTTGCTACCAGAGCCGCAAGGAAATGCGCGCCATCGCCGAGCGCCAAACGGAGCTCGAAAACATGAACGACACGGTCGAGCGGAAGGTCCATGAACGGACCGTCGAACTCGAGAAGAGCGAGCAAAGATTCAAATCCCTGGCGGCTTGCGCTCCGTGCGGCATCTTTCAGACCGACGCCGACGGGGCCTGCACCTACGTCAACGATCGGTACTGCGAGATCACGGGCCTCGACGCGCGCCGCGCGCTCGGCGACGATTGGGCCGACGCGATCCATCCCGAAGATCGGCCGCTGATCTTCGAAGTGTGGCAAAAGACCGTCGCCGGCGGCTATCGCTTCGAGCAAGAGTATCGGTTTCTGAAGACCGCGCAAGAAATACGCTGGGTCTGGACGAGTGCCGTGCCTTTGCACGACGTCTCGGGCAACATCATCGGCTATGTCGGCAACGTGATGGATATCACCGAGCGGAAGTTGCGCGAAGATGTCGACCACGAAACTCGGCAGCGCGTGCGGAGTGCGTTCGACGACGCCTCGATCGGCATGGCGCTCGTCGGCCTCGACGGTCGCTGGCTGCAAGTGAATCACGCGTTGAGCGAAATCTTGGGCTATTCGTCCGAAGAGTTTCTGTCGTCGAGCTTCCAAAACGTCACGCATCCCGACGATCTCGAACCGGATCTCGTTCAAGTGCGGCGCGTGCTCGACGGCACGATCCAAAGCTACCAGATGGAGAAACGTTATCGTCATAAGGCCGGGCACTACGTCTGGGCGCTGCTCAGCGTGCGGCTCGTGCGCGATCGGGACGAGAAGGCGCTGTACTTCGTATCGCAGATTCAAGACATCTCGCAACGGCGCAACGATGCCTTAGCGTTGGTCGAATCGGAACGCTTCGTCCGCTCGACGCTCGACGCGCTACGCACGCATGTCGCGATCCTCGACGAACGAGGGATCATCCTCGCCACGAACGAAGCGTGGAATAAATTCGCCGGCACCACGGCCGGCCGAGCGCATGTCGGGCCCGGCGCGAATTACTTGGCCGTGTGCGACGAATGTGCGGGCATTCGGACCGAAAGCTCCGCGGCCGTTGCGGTCGGCATTCGCGAAGTCGTGCGGGGCGAGCGGAGCGAGTTCAGTTTGGAATATCCCCTGCCGGCCGACGACGAACACCGCTGGTTCTTGGTGCGCGTCACGCGCTTCGCCGGCGACGGACCGATTCGAGTCGTCGTCTCGCACGAAGACATCACGCCGACGAAACGCGCCGAGATGGACTCCAAACAGGCTCAAGAAGCGGCCGAGATCGCCAACCGCACGAAGAGCGAATTCCTCGCCAACATGAGCCACGAAATCCGGACGCCGATGAACGGCATCCTCGGGCTCACCGAATTGCTGCTCGATTCCGAGCTCTCGCGCGAACATCGCGAATCGTTGGAGATGGTGAAGACTTCGGCCGACTCGCTGCTCGAGATCATCAACGACATTCTCGACTTCTCGAAGATCGAAGCCGGCAAGCTCAGCCTCGACCCGGTCGATTTCGAATTGCACGAAGTGTTGTCGGACACGCTCAAGCCGTTCGCCGTGCGAGCCCATCATAAGGGGCTGGAGCTCAACGGCGACATCGGCGGCGAGGTGCCCAACTATGTGTTCGGCGCGCCCGACCGGCTGCGGCAAGTGATCGTGAACCTCGTCGGCAACGCGATTAAGTTTACGGAGCGGGGCGAAGTGACGCTGCGGACGGAGTTGCTCGCCGACGCCGGGGAAGGCTACCTGCTCCGGTTCGCGGTCTGCGACACGGGCATCGGCATTCCGCTCGACAAACAGAAATCGATCTTCGAGCCGTTCGCGCAGGCCGACGGTTCGACGACCCGCCGCTTCGGCGGCACCGGCCTCGGGCTCACGATCTCGTCGCGGATCGTCGAGCTTCTGGGCGGCAGACTCAAAGTCGAAAGCAAGCCGGCGGTCGGCAGCACGTTCTATTTCGATGTTCGCTTCGGCGAACCCTCGATCGGTTCGCGGCCGAAGGTCGCTTGCTCGCCGGCGCTGTTGCAAGGGCTCGACGTGTTGGTGGTCGACGACAACGGGACCAATCGACGCGTCTTAACCGAAATTCTGCGACGTTGGCACGCGAAGCCGGCCGCCGTCGAGAGCGGGCCCGCCGCACTCGCGGAACTCCACCGGGCCGCAGCCGCCGGGCGCGCTTATCCGCTCGTGCTCGTCGACGCGATGATGCCCGACATGGATGGGTTCATGCTCGTCGAGCAGATGCGCTTACAACTCGGCTCGGAAATGCCGGCGATCATGATGCTCACCTCGGCCGATCGCCAAGGAGACGCCGGAGGGTGCCGAGAGTTGGGAATGTCGTCGTATCTGATCAAGCCGGTGAAAGCGAGCGAGCTGCAAGCGGCGATCGCCGGGGTGCTGGGAAACCGCACACCGACGGCTGCGGCATTAACGCGACACTCGGCCGAACGAACGCCGACGAGTCCTCCCGCCGGGCCGCGCGCGCTGAAGCTCTTGCTCGCGGAAGACAACCTGATCAATCAGCGGGTCGCGGTGCGCGTGTTGGAGAAAGCGGGACACTCGGTCGCCGTCGCCACGAACGGGCTCGAAGCGCTGCGGGCCATTCGCAACGCGCGGTTCGATGTCGTGCTGATGGATATTCAAATGCCGGAGATGGACGGCTGGGAAACGACCCGCGCGATCCGCGCCGCCGAGGCAGGCTCGCTCGAGCATCTGCCGATCGTTGCGATGACGGCGCATGCGATGAAGGGAGACCGCGAGCGTTGTCTCGAAGCCGGCATGGACGACTACGTGTCGAAGCCGATCGACACGGCCGAGCTGCTGCGCGTGATTCAAGCCGTGGCACCAGTACAGAAGACAGTGCCGAAGACTGTGGCGAGCGAGGAGCAGCAAGCTAAGAAACATAGCGCCGAGCGGGCCGCGGCGCTCGAACGTCTCGGCGGCGACGAAGCGCTGCTGACGGAGATACTCGGCATGATGCGCGAAGGAATTCCCCGGCGCTTGGCCGAGATACGCGAGGCTCTGGCCGACGACGACGCCTCGACATTGTATCGAGCGGCCCATTCGTTGAAGGGGTCGCTCGGTTATGTCGACGTCGCACCGGCGACGGCGGCCGTGCTGCAGATGGAAACCATTGCGGCGCAGCAAGATCTTGCCGGCGCCAAACGGTTCTATCCGGAATTGGAGCGTCGGCTGGAGGAACTCGCCGTGGCCGTCGACGAGCTTGCCGCGGCGACCTAGAAATCCCGAAAACATCGACTGGGAAAGATGTGTAAATTTCGGGAAAGGGGCAAATAAACGGTTGCGGGCGTATACTCCATCGACGAATATACGGTCGTTGATCGTTTACTTCCGAACCGTCACGGGAAGGTCGCCGTGGGTACTACCCTCATGCACTTCTGCGTCGAGCTCGGAGCGATGGGGGTCGTTGCCTTCTCGCTCTGGATCGCGTTCAAAGACAACCGCAGCAGCAGCTAGCCCATAGCCGCGCGGTTCCCAGCGGTCGCACATCTCGACGTTGCCTGGTCTCTGCCCTGCCGATTTGCGCACTTCTCGGCGTTTTACGCTTATTCTAGGCGCGACTCTTCGGCCCGCTCCGGCTCTCGCCGGCGCAAAAAAGTTGACCGGTCGAGCAGCCCGTATATCATCCCTTGCAGTGGACGAAACGGGTTTTGAATTCAAGGAAAGGGGGTGATCACTTGAGTAAGATTGCTTACTTGTCGTCGCCGTGTTCGATGTTCCGCGTCTCGAATTCCCCGGCTCACCCCGGTGATCCCCGGCAGGTTCGATAGAGCTTCGACGGCCGGCCTGGGCTCGGACGTGAGCTCTTCGGCCGCTGGAGCCCGACGCACGCTCGGACGATTTGCGTTTCTAACGACGCGCGAATCGGACACGGCCGGCGGCGGAAATGTTTCAGCAATCGGTATCTAAAAAAAGGCCCCTCGGTTCGTTACCGAGGGGCCTTTTCTTTTTGATGCACAGCGACCGACTATTTAGCCAGCTTACTTCTTCGCTGGTTTATTTCTTCACGGTCACAGGCTGAGCGGCCGGCTTCTTCGCGTCGACCTTCGCGCGGAGATCGACCTTCTCGCCGTCGACGAGGCCCGCGACCTTTTCCGAAAGCTTCGTGGCGAGCAGGCCCGACGGATCGCAACCGGTGGCGATGTTCGTGATCTTGCCCCCCTTGGCGATCAAGAAGTTCGTCGGCATCGTCTTCGTTTGGAAGACGTTCCAACTGTCTCCCTTGCTATCGACCGCGTACAGCATGTCGAGCTTCTTTTCCTTCACATAGGTTTGCACCTTCGTGTCGGGCTCTTTGAAGATTGCGAGGCTGATGAGCCCTTGATCTTTGTAGGAGGCGTGGAGCTCTTGGAAGTAGGCGAGCTCTTTGTCGCAGCCGGAGCAGCCGCAAGTGAGGCGGACGAGCACAGGCCCCTTGGCGGTGAGGGCGGCGAGATCGATTTCGCGACCTTCCGAATCCTTGATCTTAAACTCAGGGGCTTGCGACCCGACGGCGACCTTCGCGGCGGTCGACGCGGCGGCAGGCTTGGCTTCGGCCGGCTTCGTCGGCTCGGCAGCCGGCGCTGAAAAAGCGATCATGCTCAAGCAGACGGCAGCGAGACACCGACCGGCAACGGAAAACGAGAGGGAGGTCATACGACTTGCTCCAAGGGTAGGAAGGAGCGCGCAAAGAGCGGTGGGAATACGGGCGGCGCGCGTGGAGCTAATATAACACCCTACGGGGAGGCTTAGAAACACTGTTTTGGAAAACAGTTTTCGGAATACGGCTTTCGGAAACAGCCGGCTGCCGCGAACGTCGCTCCGGCCGTGGGTAGGGCGAAAGGCTACTGCTTCGCGAGGACTTTCTGCGTTTGCTGCTTGAGCGTCCCTACGATCCGATCGGCGATCACGGCCAGCAGATCCGGCAAATCCACCTGAATATGCACGGCATCGGCCGTTACATCGAGCCGGCCGGATATCTTTTGGCCGAGCCCGCCCCCTTCGAAGTGCAAGCGATCCTCTTCCCACCGCTCTTGAAACGAAAGCATGCCGAGCATGCCCCCCGTCAGTTGTTTCGAGATGCCGGCAAAGCCGAGGGCGATCTGCTGCCGCGCTTGCTCTTTGCCCAACGAATGAGGAACGTTCACCGTGATCGGTCTGGTCATCGCAAGCTACTCGCACACAGTTGATAGAACTACCACTTCCTTACGCCCTTTCATTATAGCGCTCCGGCGAAAACTTATTTGCCCGAGCTTCGCCAGGCCGGGCCGAAAGAGACCGGCGATCTGTCGCATCATCGACCGCTCCGGCAGCGCATCGTTCGACGCACAACGCGTTCATGCGATTCGCAACATAAGGTGCCGGCATTCGTAACCTCCTTACGACCAACGAGTGTCGAAAATCGTCCGCGCAGGGAACGTCGCCGTCGACCCGACTTCATCGCCGCAGGGCACATAGTTTGCCGCGTTGTTCTAGCTGCGATTCGTTTTTGAGCGAAATGAAAGGTGACCGCTCGCAACCCATTCATATCGCCGAATCGATGCCCCGCACCGCCGGCATCGACTCGACGGAAAACTCTCGACGCAAGGAGATCGTCCGATGCGACTCAACTCTTTTCAACGCCTGCGATCGGTTCGACACGGCTCGGCCCGACTTGCGGCCGTGGCATTCTTCGCGGCCCAGTTCATCGCGGGCGCGCCCAGCTACGGCCAACTCGGGGTGACCGAGCCGGGGATCGAACCGACCGTTATTCCCTCCGCACCTCGAAACAGAGATAGCGCGAGCTCCACCGTCGATCAAACGATTCACGGAGCGACGGGCTACGCTCCGCCGGCGTCGTTCGACGTGAGCCGGGCCGGCGCGCTCGGCGTCGATCTGAGTCGCACCGAAAACCAACTCGCGGTGACGAACGTCTATCCCGGCGGCGCAGCCGAGCGAGCCGGCCTTAGAAGCGGCGATCGGATCACGTCGGTCGACGGCCGCGCGGTCCATTCCCGCGCGGAGTTGCTCGACCGGTTGCAAGCCATCGGCAGGCAACATGCCTCCACGACGACGAATACGGCGACGAACACTCCGACGATCATCAGTGTCGTGCGCAACGGGCAAACTCTGCAGTTCCAAGCGAACCTCGCAGGAGCCGCGCAGCGTACGACGACCACCGCACCCCACGGCACCTTCATGGCCGACGTCTCTCAGAGCGTGCGGGCCGACGTCGAAGGCCTCGCCGCCGATCTCCGCACGGCGATCGATAACACGCAAGGGAACGTACGCGAGACGTTGATCTCGGTGAAAGATCGTGTGACCGATATCAGCGGCGACCTCGTCGATCGGGCCCGAGAAACCGCGCAGCAAGCGCGCGATCGGGTCGATACCGTGCGCGCGGAGCTCAGCGACATTCGCAACGAGCTGACCCCGCTCATCGACGGCGCCACCGGCATCGAGAAGCAGCAGATCCTCGCGGTGCGCAATCGGGTCGACGCGCTCCATGCGAATCTACAATCGGCCGCCGACAGCGTCCGCGCGCGTCTGGCCGGCGTCGAAGAGCGCGCTCGGAGCGCGGTCGGCAACCTTCAAGAACGCGTCGCCGGCGTGCAAGAGCGGGCGCAAGAGGTCGTCGGCACCGTCGAAACTCGCCTCGGCCGAATAGCGAACGCCGCAGCCGCGCAGGCCGAGGCCGTCGGCGTCGAAGTGCAAAAGCGGACGCAAGCCGATCTCGAACGCTTGAACGCCGACACGGCTGCCACGCGAAATCATTCGCTCGGTAACGTGCGCGAGCAAGGGGGCGCGCTCGGCGTGACCGTGCGCCAAGGGAGCACCGTGCTGACGATTACCTCCGTCGCGGCCGGAAGTGCGGCGGCGGAAGCAGGCTTGCGAGCCGGCGACCAAATCTTGTCGATTAATCGGCGGCGAATCATCAGCCATGCGCAGTTGATTCACGAATTGAAAGCCGCGGCCGAAGGAGACGGCCACGCGCTCCTCTTGATTCGCCGCGACGGGCGAACGGAAGAAGTGCAGACGAACCTCGGGCATGCCGCGCCGGCTCGCTGATCGACTTATGGTAGCCGATTACTTAGGCCCATGAACGAAACAAGCACGGCCGGCAACAAGTGCCGGCCGTGCTTTTCGTTTCGCTACGAGATGAACAGAGCCTTAGGTGGCGTCCTTGCTCATGCTCGTGTTCAGGTCGTCGAGGATGTCGCCATCGGCACCGACCACGGCCTTGAAAGCGACTTTGGCGGTCGAGCTTGAGGTGGTGCTGCCGCCGCTGGTGGTGTTCTTCGTCGTCGTGGCGAGTTCGAAAACCACAAGGTTGCGATTGTAAACCAGCGTGGCATCGACGTGCGGATAGTTAGGAACTTCCACCATCGTCTTGCCGATCAAAGCATTGTGCGGACCGAAACCGAAGACGATCAGCTTCGTCGAGGTGACGGTCTCAACACTACCATCGGTGGAAGTGCTCGTGCTACCGGTAAGGGCGCCGGAAGTCCCGGTACTGAGCAAGTTGTCGCGATAGATATGGTCGATAATTTTCTTGCCGCCGCTGGACGAAGGATTGATGATCGCCACCGTCGGGGTCGAGCCTGCGACCGAGGTCTTCACGTTAAACATGTCGCCTGGGCGGGCCGAGCTACTCGATTGCAAGTTATAAAGCGTGTAGATGCCTGCGGACTGCAAGGCGGTGACTTCGCCCTCATTCAACGTCGTGGTCGAAAGCTTGTTGTTGCTGCCCGAGCCGCTCAATTGGATGTGCAGACCCTTGGTCGACGTGCTCGGATCGGCGGCGGCCCACAAGCCGGTACCGGCGGCATTCATCAACGAATCGTAGCCGTCAGGAAAGCGGTACTTCGTCGTCTTGTACATTTGGATGTAGCGGGCCGTGTCGTCGACCGAGGCTGCAGCGACGGCGTGGTTGGCGTTGCTTTGCAGGCCGTCGAGCTTCGGCAGCACGATCATGGCGAGCACGGCGAGGATCGCCACGACGACGATCAATTCGATGAGCGTAAGACCGAGACGTTGCTTCTTCATGCGGTGTTCCTTGAGCGGAATGGGAGGATGTTCGTTTCGGAATCGGCTCGGGAAATCGACGTATTCCGCTGCGCGGCTCAAACTATGCCGCGAGTAGGACCCTCACAGTAATGAGAATGATTCTCAGGTACAAGTAACTATTTTCTGAATTCGTGTTTTTTGAATGAGGCGGAGCAAGGCCGAGCCCGGGCCGTTTTCGCAGGGGATGCGATAATTTAAAGCCAGCGTAAGTCGATGTGCGGCTAAGGCTTCTTTACCGGCGCGGGCAACGGCTTGATGCTCGGATATCGATCGAACCGATCTCCTTCGCCCAGCATCCGCGGGTCCCCCTGAGCGCGCAATTCAGCGAACAGCTTGTCGCGCAGGGCCGTCGCTTGCTCGCGATGCTTTGGCTCGCCGACCAAGTTCTTCAAGCAGTCGGGATCAGACGTGAGATCGAAGAGTTCTTCGGCCGGCCTCAGGCCGAAACAGAGTTGCCAATGCGGGTCTTGAACTCCTTGATCGACGATCCACTTCTTCGTCGGGCTCGCATCGGTGTCGATGAGCCCTAGCGCCGGATCGCCGCACGGCCAGCGCTCGGGTGCGAAGTTGTGTAGATACAACTGCCGGCCTTCTCGAATTCCGCGCACCGGATAGCCGAGCCCATGCTCGGTGCCGAGTCGCGCCAGAACGTCGTTGCGCTCGCGCCCGAGCACGACGAAGCTCCGCTCGCGCTTCGCTTCGCCGGCGAGCAAGTCGGTAAAGCTCGCACCGGTGATCTTCGCCATCTGCGTCGTCTTTGCCTCGATCGGAAGGAGTTCGAGAAACGTCGGCGCGAGATCGATCAAGCTGATGAACTCCGTGGTTCGTCGTCCCGGCTGTGCGATGCCGCGCGGCCAGCAGGCGATGAGCGGCACGCGATTCGAGAGATCGTAGTTGTGTCCTTTGACGCGGGGAAACGGCATGCCGTGGTCCGACGTAACGACGACGAGCGTGTTCTCCGCTTCGCCCGACTCTTCCAACACTTTCAACAGCGCACCGACTTCCGCATCGTAGGCTTCGATCTCGACGGCATAGTCGAGCATGTCGCGCCGCACGGTCTCGTTGTCGGGCCAAAAGCCCGGCACCTGCTCGATATCCGTCGGCTTCTTTCCCGCCGCGAGGCCGGAATCGCGCAGATAAGATCGATGCGGATTGGAGCTGCCGAACCAATAGAAGAACGGCTTCCCCTCCGGACGTGCTGCGAGAAACTTGCGAAAGCCGATGCCGGGATCGGCACCCGTCTTCGTCGACGCTGCGCCGGCCAAGCCCCATGTGCGCTCCGCGCCGGCGGCCGTCTGCGCGATGCCGGGCCCCCAAAACTTTCCTTGTGCGCCGACACCGAATCCCGCCTCGGCAAACACTTCGGTAAACGCTGGGTAGTTCGGCGGGAAGAAGCTTTGATGGTTGGCCGCCGCTTCGAGCTGCCACGGATTGCGGCCGGTGAGGATCGCCGCGCGCGACGGCGAACACTTGGCCGTCGGCGTGTAGACGTTGTCGAACGTGAGGCCGCGCTGCGCGAGCCGATCGATGTTGGGAGTCTTGGCCCACGTGCAACCGTAGGCCCCGAAATGCGCCGAGGCGTCGTCGGCGATGCAGAACAAGATGTTCGGCGCAGGCTTGCTCGCCGGCGATCGAGGCGCTTGCTCGGCACCCGTCGCCGCGGCCAGCGAGAGGCACCAGAAGCCGAACGCAGTGAGCAACGTTTTCATCAGCGCGCGATCCTCTAGGTTCGATCGAAGAGTGTGCCGTTTCATGCTTGCCGTACGGAGAGCCGCGCAATATCGACTCCCCGGCTTAGCAGGTCAAACATTCGTCGGCGGCGGTCGCAACTCCATAAACACCACCCATTAAGGGAGCATCGCGAACAGGTTCTAGCGAAGATAGGCAGTCTGGTTGCCTGAATGCCGGTTTTTCCTTGCGAAACATCGCATTTCACTGGAACCGAATGAAAAGACGATCTAACATAAATCTGGCTCAGTTCTCACGCTGATCTAACACAAGTCTAACATTTGGTCGCTTTCGCAAAGGGGCTTCCCATGCGTCGCAGTATCGCCTTGTCGGCCATCACGTTGATCGCAGTCGCTGCCGTATCCCTCACCGCTTCGGCCGCCGAATGGCGCCGTCCGCTCGGTTATGCGAAAGCTCGTCCCGCTCCAGCCGCACCGGTCGCCGTGAAACAACCCGCTGCGATTCACGTCGCTCGCGTGCCCGGCACGACGGTCTCTCCGGTCGCTTATACGAACGTCGCCGACTCGGACGCGCAACCGAGCCTCACCGAAATTCGTTCCCGCATGGCGCAACTCGCCAAACAACTCGAGCAACTCGAAGCCGCCGAAGCCGAAGATCATCGCGAGATCGTCGAACTCAAGAAGTCGGCTAAGGTTCAACCTGCCACACGGCCGGTCGTTCGTCCGCGGGCCGTCGAGACGATCATCACCAATGATCTCTACCCGAACGAATATCCCTACGGCGGCTAAGACGCCCGCGCAAGCCACGACGCGACGAACACGATAAGCAAAAAAAGCCCGAGCTTCTTCTTTCTGAAGTCGCTCGGGCTTTTTCATGCGCGCATAATGACCTCCTGCTCCGCAACACGCGAAGAAGAGAGGACGACTCCGATGGAAATACGCGACCTTCGGGACGATGAGATCGAAGCCGCACGGCAATTGCTCTGCGCTCATGGTTGGGAACATCGAGTAGGGACCTCGGAAGAGTTCGCGCGCTTGATCGCCCGTTCGCAGCGTTCGGCGGTCGCGATCGTCGACGCGCAGCTCGTCGGCTTCGCACGGGCCATTACCGACGGCATCTCCAACGGCTATCTCTCGATGGTCGTCGTCGCCCCCGAATATCGGCGACGAGGAATCGGCCGAGCGCTCCTGGCGCACATCATGGGAGACGATCCGAAGATCACCTGGGTCCTACGCGCGGGCCGAGAAGGAGAAGCCGGATTCTTCACCAAGCTCGGCTTCGACACGTCGACCGTGGCGATGGAACGGCTTCGTCGTTGAAGCCGTTTCTTATGCTGTACCACATCAGTGAAGATGCTCACATCGCTCGCTTCGAGCCGCGCCGTGAGTCGGGCCGTGAGTTGAACACGGATCGCGCGGTCGTATGGGCCGTCGATGGCGAGCGGCGGCGAAATTATTTGTTGCCGCGCGATTGTCCGCGAGTGACTTTCTATCCGCATGCCGACACGCAACCGGCCGACATCGAGCGCTTTCTCGGTGCGAGCCAAGCGGTCGTGGCGATCGAAGCGACTTGGCTGGAGCGCGTACGCCGCACTCGTCTGTATTGCTATCATCTCCCGGCGGCGACGTTCGCGTGCGTCGATCCGTGCGCCGGTTACTTTCAGAGCACGGAAGCCGTCGTGCCGGAGTTCATCGAATCGATCGACGACCCGCTCGCCGCCTTGCAATCGCGAGGCGTCGAGATTCGGATCTTGCCGTCGCTCTGGACATTGCATGATGCCGTTCTGAAATCGACGCTGCGTTATTCCATGATCCGCCTGCGCAACGCGACGCCCCGTGACAACTCGTTACCGTTTCCATGACGATGCACGACGCGACACCACACGATTCGACGCCGCGCACGTTCGGAACTCGTCCGCCGGGCGTGGAATGCCATGCGCGCGCCGCGGCGTATGTCGTCGTCGCGAATTCCTTGGGCGAAGTGGCGACCGTCGCCGTATCGGTAAAACGGCAAGAGCGGCTTTGGCTTCCGGGAGGTGGAATGCAGGCTGGCGAAACGCCCGAGCAAACGATCGTTCGCGAACTACGAGAAGAGTTGCGGCGCGAAGTTCGCTTGCGGCAGGAGTTGCCGGCGGCGATTCAGTTCTTCTACGCCGGCGATGAAGACCGCTGGTACGAAATGACGGCCCGCTTTTTCCTCGCCGATTTTCTCGGCGAACTTCCCGGCGAGGCCGACGGGCCAGGCGAACACGCTCTGCAGTGGGTCGACCCGCGCATGCGTAGCGCCGATTTCTTTCATGCGTGCCACGCTTGGGCCGCGCTGCAAGGCTTGCCCGCACCGAAAACTCGCTAAAGGCTCGGCTACTTCAATCGCCCGAGCAGGAACATCACGATGAGCGAGAAGAAGAGGAAGAGCGTGGCGAGCATGCCGACGTTCGCCATCGTCGCTTGGCGGCGATTGCCCAACACCGCTTCGCGGCTCCATTCGACGAGCTCCTGTTCTTCCTTGAGCTTGTCGATCACCCCTTTCGCAAACGCTTGACGATCGGGCGTGTCGCCCGTCGCAGCGAGATAGCAACCGCTGAACAGCAGAGAGTCGCGACGAGCCGAAGGGGTGGTTTCGCAGCCGAATCCGCCGGCCAGCAACTCCGAGAGTCGGGTCTTCCAACCGCAACGCACCTTCGAGAGCAACTCATACAGCCGCATATTGCCCGGCCGGGTGAGCGCGTTCTCTTCGCGGAACAAGGCATACGCCCAATCTTCAAACGCGCCGCAGACATGCAAGCTCAGCGCGGCGAGTTCTTCCTTCGTCGGAAACGCCCGGACGTCGAACTTGCGGCCGAACCGCTGCGACGCGGCCCGTTCCTTGCCGACGCGGCGTACCAACTCGCGGAAGCCGCGCTCGCGCTCGAGGCCGACGATGAGCGCCGTGACCGGAGCGCGGAGCTGCGTCGAGAACTGCAGGGTCGCGAGGTCGGCCCGTAGGGCTTGCTGCTGCTCGTCCATTTCGGCCGCCGTCGAATGGATCGACTCGAACGGAATGAGCGCGAGCACGCCGTTCATCGGGCAGACCGGAGTTCGGGCTTTGCGCAACAGGTTGCCGACGTAGCGCAGCTGCTGCAAGCAAGCGGCCGAGTATTGCGGCGCGACCAACACCGGCTCGATGCCGACCGGCGTTTCGAGCTCGCTCCGTTCGTACGACGTCGTATACATCACGACGTCTTGCGGCGGACTCGGCGCAGCCGGAGCGGCGCCGCCGAACGTAATGTCGCTCGCGCTCGGGCCGGCCGGCGATTCGAGGTTCGGCAACGCGGGCTGGCCGGTCAGTTGGCGAAGCATCGAGGCATCGAGCATCATCGTGCCGCCGATCGGATTCGAGTCCGAGATCGCCTTCGGTGCCGGGAGCGGCGCCGGAAGCGTCGGCAGCGGTTGCACGGAAGGAGAGACATACGCAGCGGCCGGCGCGGCGGTCGTGCGCACGATATCGGGGATCACCGACGGCACCATCGAGATGTCGCCGGTCGAGATCCCCTTCGAGAGCGCTTCGGCCGTGAGCTCTTCGCGCAGCGCGGCCAGCGCGCTCGTCCAACTCGCATCGCTGCAGAAGAGATAAATCCCTTCGGAGTTCGCGTACCAATGTAGCGGTGCCGGGCCTTCCGGAACCCCTTCCACGCGCAGCGGCAACCCGGCCGCCGCGAGCAGGGCCTTCTCTTGTTGCTCGCCGCTCGAACCGACGACGACGTACAACGGCGCCGAAGTCAGCGTGATGCCGTTGGCCGTGAGGGCCTGCAGGCCGGCTTGCCAGGCGTAGTCGACATCGGGGAACCGTGCCTTCTCCCCTTCCATCCACCACTCGACGGTCTTCTTCACGACGAGCGGGATCACGACGACCAGCAGCAACACGAGCGCGACGCGCAGCGGGCTCATCGAGTGTCGCCACGGCACGTTGTTCGGATCGAGTAGGAACGCGGTCCAAACCGTGACGACGGTCGTGACGAGAAAGACGAGACTTAAGCAACCCGCGCAGCCCGGCGTGGTGACGGGCGTCAGCGCAAGCAGACAGCCGGACGCGCGAGGAATTTTTTCCTTCGGCGCGCCGCCGCCGGCATCTTCCGGCGCGTCTTCGGTTGCGTCTCCGTCACTCATCCCTGCTCTTGCCTTTCTGCCCTAACGACTCTTCGATTCCGACTTCCTTCGACCGCGATGGAAGCGCTCTCAGCGCGAAAAGAAGAGCGTGAAGTAAATCACGTTCCAGGCCCCGAGCATTCCGGCAAACAACCACGGCCACACGACCGAGGCCTTCGGCTTCACCGGCGGCGCGCCGTTGATGTCGCGTTGCGCCGCGGCCAGCGTCGGGCGGCCTTGGCCGAGCCGGATCGCGAGCGCGGTTTGCTTCGCCCAGGTCGCTAAGTTTTGCGGCAGCGCATGCTGCTGCGTGAGCATCGCCGCGAGCGCCGGATCGCGGTACAGTCCGCGAAAGCCGAGCACGACGCAGACGTAGTACACCTCGAGCGCGTCGCGGCGCGCCAAGGTCGACGATTCCTTCGCGTTGATGAAGAACTGTTCGCTACAGAGCCGGGAGCGAAACAGATCCATCTCCAAGACGTTGTTGCTCCACCACTCGCGCGAGGCCCAATTCGTTTCGACGAGCATTTCGTCGATCCACGATACGAGGGCGTACTTCGACAGATCCCATTCGCGCCCCGAGCCGACGATCGCCTCTCCCTGATCCAACAGCGCGCGAATACGAATCCGCTCGTCGAGCGGGTTCGGCGATTGACCTTCGGCCAATCGGTCGAGCAGCCCGAGCATGTGCAGCAAAACGGGATCGACTGCGAGCGAATGTTTCGGCGTCATACCTGTAGGGGAACGGCGAAAAGCGCGAACTTCATCGTCACCTTCCGGCCGAATGCCGAGACGACGAGGGTTTGCTCTCCTTGCAGTTTATCGAGGTTGAGAATCAGCGAGTCCTTCAAACGCATCGCCAAGCTTTGCGTCTGCTGTACGTCGTGCCAAGCCGGAGTGTCTTGCCGCGGCACCTCGAAATAAATCCAATCTTGTCGGGCCGGCAGTGCGCGAACGCTCCGCTCGATCACCGTAAGCTGCACGCCCGACGCACGATGCTTGAACAACAGCTCGACCTGCCGGCTGCTGCCGAGTTTCCAGTCGAGCTGCTGGAGCAAGTCCAGACATTCGCGCTGCGACAGGTCTCCCTTGTTCACGCCGATATACCACTGCCAATCGGAGTTGAACCAGCGCGGCTCGAGCGACACCTGCATTCCCAGACCGACGCCGATGAAGCTCCGCTGCTCGTATTCATAGTCGCGCACGGCGTTGATCAGCATCTCGATGCGCAAGCGAATCTCGGTGAAGACGCGCTGGAGATCGTCGTGGTCGTAAGGAGGCACGCCGGTCGCGCGGCGGTCGGGCCCGAAGATCGAAAGCTGTCCGACGATGCGGCACAACTCCGTATACGCTTCGCGCGGATGCACCCCTTGCGCAAAGGCCGTCACGCCGAGCGTGGCGTAAGCCGTGTTCAACACCGAGAGCATGAGAATGCGATCGGCATCGCCCGGCTCGTGGCTTTCCAGCCCGATGCCCCGATTCGTGATCTGTTGGCTGAGCATTTCGATCTTCCGGCCGATCAAGTCGTACGTCGCGCGGACGAGATCTTTGCCGAGCCCGGTCCAGGCTTCGATGCGCAACAGCGGCGGAATATAAGCGTCGTCGAGCTGCGGGGCCGCTTCCCCTTCGCTTACGCGCTTGATCTGCGCGAGCGGCAGGAGCTCGTAGCCCGACAGGTCTTGCGTCGAGAGGAGCAGGCGCACGTTCAGCCGGCGAAACTGAATCTCTTCGTCGTTGCCTCCCCAACTTTCGTCGTGGATCGAGGTCGAGGAATCGATGAACCGCGCGTCGCCCGGATTGTCGGGCGAGCCGACGTTCGTGCGCCCCAACACCGTGCGCGGAATCGCTAGATAGACGCGCACGGTCGCCGACTTGTCGAATGCCTCGCTCAGATCGGCGACGGCCTTCCCCAAACCGGAGATCGCTTCTTTAATGTCGAGCCGGTCGGGAGTTTGGCCCGAGTCGAGATCGACGAGCGTGCCGTCGCGCATACGGGCCTGAAGCTTGCGCAGCTCGAACTGATTGTTCGCGAGCGCTTCCTTGCTGAAGGCGATCTCGTGGAGCCCGTAGCTATAGGGATTGCTCCACTGCCCGGAGACTTGAACTTGCTCGGCCCAGTAGCGATCGGCAGCTTGAAAATGGTGCGGTCGGAGGAAAACCCCTTCGTACCAATGGACCGGAAGATTTCGCATCACGACTCCGCTTTTCCGAGCAACCCGCGACGAACAGTCCGCTATCACAAACGGCGTCGGCTAAGTGGTTTAGATGATAGCAGTATCGAATAATTGCGTAAACACGGAGCTTGGCACACTCCCGGGGCGCTGCGGCGAGCCGCTGCCGGCAATCGCCCGACGCCGGCAACGGAAAATCTTGCCCAAAACCTTCCGGCCACGCCCCGCTCATAACCGATACAACCGATAACCGTCGTCTCGATTGGTCTCTGGTTTCGTATCGATTTTCATTTCGGGCTTGGGTACTGCGTGCGCCGCGTCCGGTCGTTTCATTGCCGTGTCGGTCTGAGGTGGATGTTCGTCGCCGCGGCGATGAGCACCGCTCTCGGCGCGCACCTTGTCGTCGGGCAACAGCCGGTCGGCCCTGCCGCTCCTTCGCTCGAAGCCCCGTTCGTGCGCCGGCAAATCTTCGTCGGTCTGCCGACCTCGCAAGAAAGCGCGAGCGGACAACTCTTCTTGGCCCCGAACGTGAACGTCGGCAGCGTCGTGGCGACGGGTTCGGTCCCGGGGCAAGCGCAGTTTCGTCAGAGCGCGTTGAACGACGACGTGACGAGCCAAGTTTTGCAAACCAACTCCGAGCAAGACGCGAACCCACCTCCCGGTTCGATCCTCGGCCCGTCGGAAATCCTGCCCGGCCCCGACGGCATCTTCGCCGCTCCCGGCACGACGACGCCGATCTTCTCCGAAATCATTCAACAGCCCGCTCCGGTGCCGGTGACGGGCCTGCGCGCTTGGCTAATGAGCAAGCGTCCTACAGGAAGCGGCGGCCTCGGCCGCGAGCGACTCGCCTTCGCGCCGTTCGAGATCGACGTTTCCGCGCCGAACCCGAGCATGCGAGCGCGGCTCGTTTCCGTGCGCGGGGCGCAGTATCCGGATCGGGCCGAGTATCTTTGGGCCCGCACCGTCAACGGCCGCGGACCGAAGCTCGCCGAGTCGGGCCTCGACTATCAAGAGACGCGCTTCCAGATGGAACTCGGCAGCAAGCGCTTTTCGACGGCCACGGAGATTCCGATTCGCTTCACGAATCCCGATGTGAATCAAAACCATACGAGCATCGGCGACATGAACCTCACGGTGAAGACCGTGTTGCTCGACGGCAAAGTGTGGCAGATCACGCAACTGTTCCGGAGCTTCTTCCCGACCGGCTCGCCGAGCATGGGGCTCGGGACCGGCCACGTTTCGTTCGAGCCCGGCTTCCTGGCGCGCTACAACTCCTGCGACAAGACCTATTACCACGGCCAGCTCAAGTACTTCTTCCCGGTCGGCGGCGATCCGATGTTTCAAGGGCAAGTGCTCACATACGGGGTCGGCATGAGCCACATCTTGTTCGACAGCGACGACTTCTGCGTGCTGCCGACGATGGAGCTCGTCGGCAACTACATCGCCAACGGATTGCGAACCCAGCCGAACGGCGTCGTCGCCGATGCCGCCGGAGAACACATCTTGGCTCTCTATCCCGGCTTCCGCGTAGCGCGCGATCGCGGCAGCGAACTCGGCCTGCTCGAATGGGGCATGAGCATGGGGCTGCCGATCACCGGCCCACGCTTCTACGACAGCATCTTCCGCTTCGACTTTCGCGTCCATTTCTAAGCGGGTTGCAACACTGCACGGCCCGACGACTTTGGGATAAACTCGTAGCCGTCGCTACGTTTCATCCCGTCTCCTTCGTCGAACGCATTGCCATGTCCGACGCGAATCCTGCTCGCGATGCTCAGCGCAACCCCTCGTCGGCTCCCGACGAAACGTTGCTCTTATCCCTCGAGCTGCAAGCGCAGCTCCGGCTCCGGCCCGACGACGCGCGCCTCCGCTACGAAGCCGGCGAACAGCATCGCCGCGGCGGGCGCCTTCAAGCCGCGCGCGCCGAATTCGCCGAGGCCGCGCGGTTGGCCCCTCGGGTCTCCGCGGCCCATTTCCAATTGGCGAATGCCGACTACGCCCTCGGTCGCTTCGAGGAGGCGGTCGCCGCTTACGAGCGGTCGCATGAACTCGATCCGCAAGCTTCGACCGCAAACAACCGAGGCAACGCGCTCGCGCAAGTCCGGCGCATCGACGACGCAATCGGGGCATTCGAGGCGGCCCTGCGGCTCGATCCGGAGTTCGTGCCGGCCTACGTGAACCTCGGCCAAGCCTACACGGCGCGGGGCGAGTTCCAGCAAGCGATGAACTTCTTGATGCAGGCCCTCTCGCGCAACCCGCAACATCCGAAAGCGCAGGCTTTGCTCGGCGATGCGCTATCGGGCCTCAACAACTTCGAGTCGGCCGTCGATTGTTATGCCTACGCGGTCCGGTCGAATCCCGACGACGTCGATGTTCGGACCAGCCTCGGCGTCGCCCTCACGCGACTCGGCCGGTTCAAGGAAGCGGCGGAGCATTACACGCTTGCGCTGCAGCGCCGGCCCGACGATCCGCTCTTGTTCAACAACCTCGGCGAAGTGAATCGGGCCCGCGGACAAATCACGGAGTCGCTCTTTTGTTTCTACAAAGCGCTCGAGCTGAACCCGCAGCTCGCCGAGACGCACAGCAACATGCTGCTGACGATGCAATACGATGCGTCGGTATCGTCGGAGCAGTTGCACCACGAAAGTCTGTTCTGGTCGCAACGCCATGCCGCGCACATCCCGCGCACCACACACACCGGTCGCGATCGCAATCCCGAGCGGAAGCTGCGCGTCGGCTTCGTGTCGGCCGATCTCGGTCGGCATCCCGTCGGCCGATTCCTTGAGCCGGTGCTCAAGCATCGCGACGCGACCGGCTTCGAGACGTTTTGTTACTCCGTCGGGCAGATCGAAGACGAGCAGACCGCGATCCTGAAGACAGCCGCCGATCATTGGATCACCGCAGCGGGCCTCTCAAACGACGCGCTGATCGAGCGCATTCGCACGGATGAAATCGATCTCTTGATCGATCTCGCCGGCCATACGGCCGACCACCGGCTCATGGTATTCGCGGCGAAGCCTGCGCCGGTGCAAGCCGCCTGGGCGGGCTACTCCGGCACGACCGGCCTTAAGGAAATCGACTACGTGATCGCCGATCGGTGGACGGTGCCGCGTGAGGAAGAACCTTACTTCGCGGAGCGCGTCGTTCGGCTGCCGAACTGCTATGTCTGCTTGACGCCGCCGGAGCCGGACGTGCCTGTCGCCCCCTTGCCCGCGACGGCGAGCGACCGGATCACGTTCGGCTGCTTCAACAACTTAGCGAAGATGACGCCCGCGGTCGTCCAACTGTGGGCCGACATCTTGCGAGCCGTGTCGGGCTCGCGGTTGTTTCTCAAGACGAAGGCGCTCGGCGATCCCGGCGTGCGCGAGAATGTCGTTCGGATGTTCGGCGAACAATTCATCGGGGCGGATCGGCTGCGCCTCGAAGGTTCCGCGCCGCGCGAGCAACTCTTAGCCGCGTACGGCGAAGTCGATATCGGACTCGATCCGTTTCCGTTCAACGGCGGCCTCACGACACTCGAAGCGCTCTGGATGGGAGTGCCGGTCGTATCGCTGCGCGGGAACCGCTTCGTCGGCCATGCCACGGAAAGCTTTTTGCAAAACATGCAGCTCGGCGATTGGGTTGCGGCGACCCGCGCAGAGTATCTCGCAACGGCGCAAGCCTGGGCCGGTGATCGCGCACGGCTCGCGGAACTGCGCAGCACCTTGCGCGACCGGATGCGAAACTCTCCGCTCACGGCCGCGGAGCCGTTTGCGCGCAGCTTCGAAGCGGCGCTCCGGACGATGTGGCATGCTTGGTGTCTGGAATCGGCTTAGCGAATTCCCGATTTTTCTCCGCGCGTGCGGGTGCTGACCGCTCGGGCGGCGTTTGTTAAAATGCCGACCATGTCGAAAAAAGAAAACGAAGAAGAAGGCGAAAACGAAGGTTGGATCGACTGGTTCGAAGAGGCCGCCGGATTTTGGATCGGCGTGGCGGTCATCGGGTCGAGCC
Organism: Planctomycetia bacterium; assembly: GCA_021413845.1. Classification (NCBI taxonomy): domain Bacteria; kingdom Pseudomonadati; phylum Planctomycetota; class Planctomycetia; species Planctomycetia bacterium. The sequence goes on from JAIOPP010000122.1 coordinate 22,901, forward strand.
TCGTCGTGCCGGCCGTGTTTTGGATCGCCACGAAGTTCTTCGGTTGGGAACCTCCCGAGTTCATCAACGAATGGATCGACTATTTCGGCGCTTAGCCGGCCGCGCGTTTTGTTTTTCGTCTCGCCGCCTCTTGCAGTTTTTCGGAGATGTACGATGCGCTATGAAATGAGTTTCGGCGACCTGGGTGCCGCGAAGTCGCTGCCGCCGGCCGCGACGACCAAGTTTCGCATCGCCATCCTCGGCGACTTCTCCGGCGCAGGGAACTCCGGCCGCTTAGACACAGGCGACGACCTCGCCGCGCACAAGCCGCAATCGGTCGACGTCGACAACTTCGACACGATCTTGAAACGGATGAAGATCAAGCTCCACCTGCCGCTCGCGGCCGACGGCGGCGCGGTGGAAGTGCCGCTCGCCGAGATCGACGACTTTCATCCCGACCAGCTGTACGACAACGTCGAAGTGTTCAGCGAGCTCTCCGGCCTGCGCGACCGCTTGAAGAACAAGGGTTCGTTCGCGGCCGCGGCGAAGGAACTGCAAGCTTGGCGCGGCGAACTCGGCGACGATGCCGGCGCTTACGCCAAGCCGAAAGACCGCAGCTCGACGATGCCGCACGGCAAGCTGAGCGACTTCGCGCGGCTCGTCGGCAGCTCGGCCGAAGAGCGCGAAGAGACGCCGGCCGATGAGTTGATCAAGCAGATCGTCGGGCCGTTCGTCACGGCTGCGAAAGATCCTAAGCAAGATGAGATGGTCGCCGCGGTCGATGCCGCGCTCTCGGAAGCGATGTGCCGCGTGCTGCACCATCCCGATTTCCAAACCCTCGAATCGTTGTGGCGCTCCGTCGAATTACTCGTGCGTAAGCTCGACTCCGGCAGCAATCTCCAGATCGTGTTGTTCGATGTGTCGGCCGAAGAAGCCGCGGCCGATCTGAGCGCGGCCGAATCGCTGAACGAGACGGGCCTGTATAAGCTGCTCGTCGAGCAACCGGCGCTCGATGCCCAGCAAGGGGCGTTCGCGCTGATCGTCGGAGGTTACACCTTCGAGCAAACTCCGCCGCATGCCGAGCTGCTCGGGCGGATCGCGAAGATCGCGACGGCGGCCCGCGCGCCGTTTCTCGCGGCGATCAGCAACGACTGTATCAAGAAGCTCAAGCCGGACGAGATTCATCCGCTGATTAAGGAATCGTGGGAAGCGCTGCGCGGCTTGCCCGAAGCGAACTATCTCGGGCTCACGGCTCCGCGCTTCATGCTGCGCTGGCCGTACGGTAAGAAGACCGAGCCGATCGATTCGTTCGCCTTCGAGGAGTTTACTCGCCGCGAAGGGGTGAGCGGAATGCTGTGGGGCAACGGCGCGTTTCTGGCCGCGCTCTTGCTCGGCGAGACGTTTCAGAAGCAGGGGCTCAAGGCGATGAAGCTCGGCTCCGTGCTCACCGTCGGCGAGATGCCGTATTACTACTACACCGATTCCGACGGCGATCAGGTCGCGCTCCCCTGCACCGATCGGCTGTTGTCGGAAGCGTTGTGCCAGCATGTGACGGGCCAGGGCTTCATGCCGCTGGTGTCGATCAAAGGCCGGCCCGAGGTTCGGCTCGCGAGCTTCCAATCGCTTGCCGGCAAGACGATCTTCGGCCCTTGGTCGAGCGAACAAATTACGCCGTCGTCGATGTCGACCTCGGGCGGCGCGAAGCCTGCGGTGGCGGGGAGCGCGAAGCAGGCCGAACCGGAACCGGCCCCCGTGGAAGAGAGCGCCGCTCCGGCCGTCTCGGCAGCGGAAGCAGCGAGTGCCGATGCGGAACTCGACGCGCTCTTGGCCTCGCTCGGCAGCTCCGACCCGGCACCTGCGGCAGCGGGGGGAGACGAAATCGATCCCGAGCTCGCGGCCCTGCTCGCCGATTTGTAAAACCCGGCGGCGACCGTACGCGACCGAGCTATCTCCGATTTATCTCGAAGCCTCGTCCGCTTGTTCGGCCTCGGCTTTGTTTTCGAGCCGGAGGCGCATCGTGTGGATTTGCTTCTTGAGCCCTTCGAGCGTTTCGTCCATCGCCATGAACTCGTCGTCGTAGCTCCGCTCTTGGCCGGCGTCTTTCATATCTTTCAGATGCCGTTTCACGCTCTCGTCTTGCGCTTCCGACATGCTGCCGACGATGATGCCGATGAACAAGTTCAACATGATCATCGTGCCGAGGAAGACGAAGCTGATGAAATACAGCGGCGCAACATAAGGCCGAGCCTCGGGCTTCGTCGGAATATCGGTGATGTTCTCGAAGCCCGGATAGACGTTCGACCCGAGCATCTGGATGTCCATGATCGCGGTCCACTCTTCGAGCGTGACCACGCGAAACAGCGACAACATCGCGTTCGGCAAGTCGCGAAAGTGAACGGGATCGTTCGCACCGAACAGATGCACCCCCATTACGCCGTAGATGTAGAACGTGAGGAAGAGCAGGATGCCGACGTAGAACATCGACGGGATGCTCTTGATCATCGAGTCGGCGATGAGCTGCAAGCGCGGGATCGTGGTGACGAGGCGCAAGGCCCGAATCACGCGCGCCAACCGGAGCACCGTGGCGAAGCCGATATCGAGCGGCAACACGCAAATGACCGTGATGATGAAGTCGGCGACGTTCCAAGGATCGAGAAAATACTTATAGAACTTCGAGCCGTACTGCGCCATCTTCAGCCCGGCCTCGACGACGAAGGCCCAGACGATGATCGTGTTCAGGGCATCGAAGATGTGGTCGTATTTCGCGGTGAGCGACGGTGAAGTTTCCAACCCGACGAGCGCGCCGGCCGCGACGATCAACGCCAGCACGCCGTATTGAAACCCCTTGGAATTCACGAACAGACGAATTCGCTCTATCATCGCAACCCTTATTCGGAAACCGATTTTCTAAAACTTCGCACCGCAGAGAACGTACGCCGCAGCGAACGAAAATCTAACAGGCTCAAACCGCGGATTCCAGAGTCGCACGGGAGAAATAGCCTGAGTGCAGGCAGCGGAACATCGCTTCGATGCCGGCAGTCGAAAAGGATGAAAATCGATCGATCGATGGTTTTGCGAAACACGAGCTCGCACGACATCCGAAGTTGCAGGGTTGATAAGCAGGCGACGAACGGAGAAAATCGAAGTTCGCTTTGCTTCCGAATCGTGAAGGGACAGGCCTCTTGAACGCGCATCACAATATCCAGTTCTTGTTTTCCGCGATCTCGGTCGCCGCAATTCAGCAATACTTGTTCGAGCGCGGCTGGCGCACGCGCGAGGCACCCGGAACCGACCGGCTGTATTTCGAAAGAACCGGCAATGTGGGGGAAGAGGGCTCGACCGTTTGGAGTTGGGCGACGAACGAACATCCGAAGTTTCGCTCTCAGGTCCCGAACATCGTCTTCACGCTCAGCATTTTGGAAAGCCGTCCGGCGTTGGAGATCGCCAACGACATCTTCGCCGCTCGGAACGAAAAACCATCGCCGAAAGCGGAAGCGGCCGCCCTGCCGAAGCCGCCGGCTTCGACCACGGTAAGCAACGAAGCGACGTCGGAAACGATGCGGCGGTGCGTGCTGCGCTTGTCGCGGGCGACGGCGCTGATGATCCCCCTCGACGTGCTGGATGAAAAGGTCGACATCGCGGCCGGCGACGTCGTCGAGATCGTCTATTTCGGGGCGACGAATTCGGAGCTCGATCTCGAAATCGGCGACGGCGTGATCCAGGTTCGCATTCCGCAATCCGCCGGCGTGCGGCTGCTGCAAGGAGTCGCCAAGCCTTGCCTCGGCGAGCGCTGGTCGGCGATGCGCATCGTGCGTGAGGAGCTCACGCAACTGGAGGACGTCGGCGAAAGCAAAGCGGCGGCGGAACTGCTCGACGCTCTCGGCCCGACCTTGGCCCGCATCGACTTCGAGCTTGAGCCCGCCGGCGAAAGCGGCGCGAGCATGCAGAACGCGATTCGTCGCCAAGCGGCGGTGCTCGCGAGTGGGCTCGCCCGCCGGCTCGACGATACGCCGCGAGCCCGGCAGGTCGTGTGGCGAGCGTGCGCGAAGCTGATTTATCCGGTCGGCTTGCGCTTGGAGCTGACGAACGTCTCGGTCGACGAGCTCTTTACCGCCGCCGCGACCGACGAAGAACTGAGCCCGCGGAAGACGCTCGCGTGGCTGAAGGAACACGGCGTGGCGATCAACGGCGAGTAGACACGCCGCGCGGCGGCCGCGCTAGCCGACCATGATCTTCGTCGTGGCGGGCTTCGTGATCTGAATCACACCGGCCCAGGTACACATGCATTTGCTCGCCGAGTCGAGGGCGGGCATTCCTCGGAGCAGGGTCTTCGGAGCGCCGGGTGCCCAAGGGGCTGGAATCACAGGGACGCAGGGCATCGGCGTCAGCACGCCGAGCGCGGCGGCCGTCGCGGCGGCGACCGTCGGGTTGGCGATCGATTTGCACATGCCGAACGGCGGGATGTTCGCGATCGGGACGTTGTCCATGATGTTCGCCCCCGCCGGACCATCGGTGAGTACGAGCGGCGGAATGACGATCAACGACGACGGCACGGCTCCGAACGAGCATTTCATCATCGCACCCATCGCTACTTGCGGCGGCATTTCGCTCACTCCTGACTCAACGTCGCTCTCTTAGTCCACCCTGCCGGTAGTCCACCCTTCCAAGCAAGCGCTACTTCTTTCCCGTAGAAGGGGTCGGCGATTTCGACGGCGTCGGGGTCTTCGTTTCCGGCTTCTTCGGTCCCTTGCCGTCGGTGTCGTCGCTCTTGGTCGTCGAGCCGACTTCGGCCGAATACTTCTCGACGACCTTTACTTCGATCGCGCTGTAGTTCTTGCCGGTCTGGTTCTTCAAGCCGCGCATCAGGAGCTTGCGGATCACTCCATCGTTGCCCGGCAGCTTATTTCCGTCCTTCTTCAGGAACTCGAAATGCAGGTTCGTTTCGCTTTCGGCCTGCACCTGCCCCTTAGCGAATTTGAGGCTGTTTCGTTCATCGGCTTGGAATAAGTCTTCGAGCTTCTTGAGGTCGGCCTTTTTGAACTTCTTCTTCGCGTCGACGAAGACTTTCCCTTCGGCCGAGTCGAACGCCGCGCCGCAGTACTGCCACTTCTTTTTCTTGAAGCAGCCGGCGAGATCGTTTCCCTTGGTCTTATCGTCCGAGAAGTCGACTTCGGAATTGAACGAACCGCTGAGGATGCTGATTTCCTTCACCGACACCCGACCGACGGTCATCAGCTGCTTGGCGTGGATGCCGAGCCGCTTGGCGATCGACTCGCGCAGGTCGACCCGAAAGTCTTCGCACTTCCCTTCGATGAACTTGTTCACCTTGGAAAGCGCAGCTTCGGCCGCGGCATAGCCACCGGCTTGGCCGGCTTGGTCTTCGTTGTACTTCGCGATGACGAGCCGCAGCGCTTGCGCGAGCGGCTTGCCGAGAAACGTGTCGTAGCGATTGCAGACCTCGCGAACCGCCGCTTTGCCTTGCATCAGCGCCGCTTTCGCTTCGACTTCGGCTTCCGAAATCGCAACCCTGTCCGGATTTTTCGGATCACCCGAACTCTTGCCCGGCTTCTTCGGTTCCGACGGCCCCGGCAGAAACACCTCCAAGTCGATCTTCACCGGCCGTGCGTCGGTGATCGTCTTGACGATGTTGATCTCTTCGGACGAAAGCCCGAGCCCTCCCAATTCGAGGAGCTTCTCGTGAACCGATAGCGTCTGTTGTTTGGCGTCAGGGGGCATTGGGTGTCGGTCTCCTGCAGATACCGGGCCTCGCTAGCGGGCCCGTCTAACTATTCGAAATCGTAAGCGAACTCCCCTTCGGCGACGGAAATATGGATCCGGGCCGGCGGTCGGTTCTCCAACGTCCGATTGAGCAGCTCGACGCTGATCTTCGGCAACATCGTGTTCGTGAGAATCGCGTCGATCATGCGCCCGCCGCTTTCGAGTTCGGTGCAGCGCTTGGCGATCAGCTTGATCACGGCATCGTCGTACGTGAACGGGAGCTTCTGATTATCGTTCACGCGCCGTTTGATCCGGCCGAGTTGGAGCCGAATGATTTCGGAAATCATCGTATCGCTGAGCGGATAGTACGGAATCGTCACGATGCGGCCCAAGAGCGCGGCCGGGAAGACCTTCAACAGCGGCTCGCGCAACGCTTGCGCGATCGCTTCCGGTTCCGGAATCAGCTCCGGATCCTTGCACATATTCATGATCAAGTCGGAGCCGACGTTCGTCGTCAACAGAATGAGCGTGTTCTTGAAGTCGATCAGTCGGCCTTCGCCGTCTTCCATGATCCCCTTATCGAAGACCTGGAAGAAGATCTCATGCACGTCGGGATGCGCCTTCTCGACTTCATCCAACAGCACGACGCTGTAAGGCTTCCGCCGCACCGCTTCCGTCAGGATTCCCCCTTCGCCGTAGCCGACGTATCCCGGAGGGGCCCCCTTCAACGTCGAGACGGTGTGGGCTTCTTGGAACTCGCTCATGTTGATCGTCACGACGTTCTGCTCGCCGCCGTAGAGCGACTCGGCCAAGGTCAGCGCGGTCTCCGTCTTGCCGACCCCCGACGGTCCGGCGAGCATGAAGACGCCGATCGGCTTGTTTGGATTGTCGAGCCGAGCGCGTGAGGTTTGGATGCGCTTGGCGATCATTTCCATCGCGTGGTTCTGACCGATCACGCGCTGGTTCATCACGTTCGCGAGGTTCAGCACCGTCGCGAGCTCGTCTTTCACCATCTTTCCGACCGGGATGCCGGTCCAATCGGCGACGACCGACGCGACGGCTTGCTCATCGACGCTCGGCAAGATCAGCGGCGAATCTCCTTGCAGCGTCGCTAGTTCCCCTTGGAGCTTGTGCAACTCTTCGAGCAACGTCTTCCGCTCGGCTTCCGTCGGCGCGGCGGGTGCCGCAGGCGCGGCCGGAGCGGCGGCCGGCTTCGCCGTGGCGGCGGCCGCATCGGCTTGCTTCTCCAGCTTGCTCGCCGTCCCCTCGACCTTGCCGAGCGCGCCACGCAACTTACTGCGAATCTCTAAGATCTTGTCGACGAGATCCTTTTCGGTTTTCCAACGGGCCTCGAGCTCGACGAGCTGCGCTTTACGCGCGTCGCGCTTCTCCGTCGCGGCCTTTTCGCGAGCTTCCGTCTTCACGCCGACCGCCGTCTCGCGGCCGATCAACGCGAGCTCGGTGTCGAGCGCTTCGATCGCGCGGCGGCAATCGTCGACCTCGGCCGGAACCGCATGCTGGCTCACCGCCACGCGGGCCGAGGCCGTATCGAGCAGGCTCACCGACTTATCCGGCAACTGCCGGGCCGGAATGTAGCGATGCGAAAGCCGCACGGCCGCTTCGATCGCTTCATCGAGCACTTGCACGCGATGATGCTTCTCCAACGTGGAAGCCATGCCGCGCATCATCAAGATCGCCTTCTCTTCCGACGGCTCGCCGACCTGCACGACTTGGAATCGCCGCGTGAGCGCGGGATCTTTTTCGATGTGCTTCTTGTACTCGGCCCACGTCGTCGCGGCGACGGTGCGGAGCTTGCCGCGCGCCAGAGCCGGCTTGAGCAAGTTGGCCGCGTCGCCCGTGCCCGCCGCTCCCCCTGCGCCGACGAGCGTATGTGCTTCGTCGATGAAGAGAATGATCGGCTTCTTTCAATTGCATTTTGTACAAAAATGTTAGATGTACAGTATTTACATTGCGGATCATATTCATGGTCTGAAAGGTGATTAATTTTTT
>JAIOPP010000123.1 GCA_021413845.1 Planctomycetia bacterium
GCGTCGGACAACTCTCGGGTTCCATCCTGGACCCCGCATCACAGCGGGATCGATTCGGCATCAGCGGACTCCTTTTCCACTGATACGAAGCCCGATCGAAGAGCGTTTAGCTAGCAACACGAAGTTTTGTAACTGCTTCTACTCAAAGAGCGAGGTATCGTCGATCCCGAATTGTCGGCGAAAGCAACGGAGATATATCAAGTCATCATCGATACGTTCAATTCGGAAGACGTGGCGCACTCGATATCTCCGTTTATCAATATCGTGCTTATTAAAAACCACACTAATCACCCTAAGCAAGCATCGTTCCTGCAATCAGTCGCGAAGGTGTTTCGCCGAAGTTAGGTCGTCTCGATTCCGTTTTATTTACGAAGGAGCATGAGATGAAGAAGCAAATCATTTGCATCGGGCTGTTAGTCCTCGGTGCATGGTCGGCGATGACGGATCAAGCCGAGGCTCGGCGCTTCCGACGCAGTCGAGGTAGCTCGAACTGCAACACCTGTAACTCCTGCACGCCTCAGGGAGGCGGGCAATACGATCCCAACGCACCGATGATCGACCCGAACGGTCCTCCGAGCAGCCCGCCGACACAACCAACCGCTCCTCCGCCGGCGCCGGCAAGAATCGGCAACGCCACTTAGCACCCGGCTTACCGCAAGAGCTCATTCGCCGTAAGTAAACACGGCGTTTGTCTCGTATCCAAAAAGAAAGCCTCGCAGAGCGATCTGCGAGGCTTTCTTTATTTCGTTTACGTGCTTCATGCGACCAAGAGCTCGTCGCTTAAGAACTAGCCCCCGCTCAAGAGTTCGCAATGCCCGGCCGGCCGGCCATCCGTTCGATCAGCGGGATCAACTCTTCGCGATTGACCGGCTTCGCGAGCACTCGTTCGGCTCCGGCCGAGATCGCGGGATAAACGGTGTCGAGCGTCGTATGCGCCGTGAGAAAAACTCCGAGCGTGTCGGGCCGGAGTTCGCGGATGCGGCGATAGAGTTCCACGCCGTCCATGCCGGGCATCTGATAGTCGAGTAGCGCCAACGTATACGGCCGGCTCTCCACCATTTCGAGGGCATGCACACCGTCGTTCGCGACGTCGACTTGATACCCTTCTTTTTCCAGCATCGAACTCACCAGCGCACAGTTGCCCCGATCGTCGTCAACTACTAACAGGTGGATCTCGGACATGGCGAAAAGCCTCGTTACGGCGTGAAGGATCGAACGTGCGACGAACAACGATAAAATAGCAAACTACGTGCCGCGTTTCAGTTTGCGTCGAGCGAAGGGGCATCCTCGAATTCGCGCGCCGGCTTCCGTGGCGAGTGATTATCGCACGAATCGAAAATTCCGCTGGATTCGGCTAGTCGTCGGCTTTCAAAACAAGTGAGAGCAAGTGCCGGTCGTTGCGACTCGTCCAACTGCATTAAGACATTCACCGCCGCGGATGATTCACCGGTAAATCACCCTCGGAGCGTTTCGATCGGAATTTTCTTCGCATCTTCCAGGCATGGTCGAACGACGACCAAAATGACCGGCCACCCGTCGTGTATCCATCGGCGAATGTCGATCGATCGATTGCAAGAAATCGAGAGTCTTTCTATCTTGGAGAACACTCGGAGTCGTCGCTCGATGCAGCGCTCGTTTGCATCGAATTGTAAAACGCTCATCAATTCATCAACCGACATAGATGACACGACAATCCTTGCGTCGCTTTCGCTGCGCGTAAAGCGATCGCGTAACTGTTGCCGGCGTATCGTGATCGGTACGAAATACGACGCGAAATCTTAGCCGCTTGCACGTCCTCGTGCGTGTCCGCGGCATGTCTCTTGCGATCTGCCCCTCTGAATCATTCCCCTACTTCGCGATCTTCCGTCGTAACGGGTGGATAGCGAAAACTTGCAGGAGTATTTCTCAGATGGCGACTCTTACGGAACTTCAGAAGCGATTCGCAACGCCCGATATTTCGGTAGTCGGCGCGTTGGGACCGAACGAAGTGCTCATCACGGACGGTCGTGCCGCAGCTTCGCCGTCGCAGCAAGTCGAACAGAAACTTCGTAACCTTTTGCCGTCCGAGGCCAAGTCATCTCAACACATCTCCGATTTGCGTTCTCGCAAAGATGACGATCGATAAGTCGCCTTGGATCATTCATGTCTGCGCGCGGAAAAGAATCAGTGGCGCCCGATGGAAGCCACTAAATTCGGCGGCGCGATGTTCCGCCTCGGTTCAACTCTGCACGGCCATGAATAGTCATTCCGTTCGTCGAAGTATTTCGATGGAAGTCGGTTTGTTTAGGCAAGGATGAAAGTTCCCATGACCCCCGTAGGTATGTTCGGCACCGAGGCTTTGCGCGCTTCGGCCGACGATCAGGTTTTGCGCGTCGATGCGTATGGCATCGTTCACTTAGAAGATCATGCTCGGCGAATCGCAGCGCTGCATGAACTCGGCGACGCTCGCACGAGCACCGGCGACCTCGCCGCGCGATTCGAAAGCAATCGCGAATTTCTCGACGGGCTCTATCATGAGCTGGCCGTCTTGCATCGCTCGGGCGAAGCGGTTCCCGCCGGAGCCGAGTGGCTGCTCGACAACCATCAGGTCGTCGATGAGCAACTCCGCGACTTACACGCTTACCTGCCGCACCACTGTTATTGGGAGTTGCCGAAGCTCCGCGACGGAGTGCCGCGCGTTTATGCGATCGCCGTCGAGCTCATCGCCCACGCCGACGGGCTGCTCGACGAAGAGACGACCGTCCGCTTTCTGAAAGCTTATCAAAGCGTCGAGCCGTTGACGGTCGCCGAAGTTTGGGCCGTGCCGATCATGCTCCGCGTCGTGCTCGTCGACAACTTGCGACGCTTGGCCGCTCAATATGCGTTATCGTTGCGCTGCCGTCGGGAAGCGGCGCGCCTGCTGCAAGACTTCCGCAGCGAAGGTCGTTTTACGTTCGAGCTCGCCGACCCAAGGCCGGCCCCGCTCGAGCGAAGCAAGCGCAACAAATCGATCGCCAAGAACCGCGGCTTCTTCTCGCCGCTCCCGGCCGCCTCGAAGCCCTCGGAAGAACGCCTGCGCCGTGCCCTGCCTCGCGACTTCGCCGACGTCCGTCCGCACGGCTTTGCCGAAACTACGAGCCGCAAGCCGGCTTGGAAAGCCGACGCCCCGCTCCTCTTCGCCCTCGCTGCGGTCGCGGCGCAAGACACGACTTGTGGCGATCAGCTTTTGGAAAAGCTGGAGCAAGTCGCCGAGCAGCAGGAGACGACGCTCGAAGAAATTCTTCGCTCGGAGCAACGTCGCCAAGCCTACGATCAGGTCTCGATCAGCAACGTCATTACGACGATTCGCCTCCTCACCTCGCTCGACTGGACCGCGTTCTTCGAGCGCGTGAACTTGGCCGAGACGGCGCTGCGCGAAGATCCGCTCGGTCTCTACACCGCGATCGATCCGGAAACCCGCGATCGCTATCGCCACACGGTCGAAGACATCGCCGAGCGCGCCGGAGTGCTCGACGTCGTCGTCGCTCGCGCCGCGGCGAAGCTGGCGCAAGCGAGCGATGCCGCGTCCGATCCAGCCGTAGGCATGCTCGATGCCGAGCCGGCGCGACACGTCGGCTACTACATCATCGGGCCCGGCCTTGCGCAACTCGAAGCCGAGATCGGTTTCCGCCCGTCGCTGTTGCGTCGCGCAGGGCGCGCGTTGATCAACCGCCCGAGCTTCTGCTATCTCGGCGGCATCGGCTTACTCACGGCATCCTTAAGTGCCGCCGCTGCGCTGCTCTCGCTTCGCGCCGGGGCAAGCTTTCCGATCGCCCTGCTCGCCGGCTTGCTTACGATCTTCCCGGCCGCGGAGTTTGCCGTCGGTCTGTTGAATTTCCTCGTCACGAAGTGCATCAAGCCTCGACCGTTGCCGAAGCTCTCATTCAAAAACGGTATCCCCGTCGAGTGCAAAACGATCGTCGTCATCCCTTCGATGTTGCGCAGCCCGCGCGATGCGTCGACGCTGCTCGAGCGCTTGGAAACGCATTATCTAGCGAATCCCGAAGCAAACCTGCATTACGCGCTCTTGACCGACTTCGCCGATGCCGCCGAGCCGACGTTGCCGACCGATGCAGCCTTGATCGAACACGCCAAGGCCGGAATTCGCCGACTCAACGCCCGCTACCAAACCGGCGATCAAGGCTCGTTCTTTTTGTTTCATCGAGGCCGTCGTTGGAACCCTTCCGAAAATGCCTGGATGGGTTGGGAACGGAAGCGGGGCAAGCTCACCGAGTTCAACCGCTTGTTGTTGAACGAATGCGAAACTTCGTACGAAGTGCAAGAGGGTGACCTCGCGAAGCTGAAGAACGTTCGCTTCGTCATCACGCTCGACGCCGATAGCCAGATGCCGCACGGTGTCGCGCGCCGGCTCGTCGGCACGCTCGCCCATCCGCTCAATCGCCCGCAACTCGACGAGGCCAAGAGCCATGTCGTCTCCGGTTACGCGATGCTGCAACCGCGCATCGGCATCACGCTCACCAGCGCGAGTCGGTCGTTGTTCGCCCGCATTTTCGCCGGCGCCGCGGGTGTCGATCCTTACGTCTCCGCGACTTCCGACGCCTATCAAGACTTCTTCCACGAAGGGAGCTTCACCGGCAAGGGAATCTACGACCTCGAGGCCTTCCACGCCACGACCGACGAGACCTTCCCCGAAAATCAAATTCTCAGCCACGACTTGATCGAAGGCTGCCACGCACGCGTCGGCCTCACGTCCGACATCGAGCTGATCGACGACTATCCGGCCCGCTACGATGCCGATGCGCGTCGCCATCATCGTTGGGCGCGCGGCGACTGGCAGTTGCTCTCATGGCTCTTGCCGACGGTCCCGACCGCGCACGGCACGCGCAAGAACCCGCTGTCGTTGTTGTCGCGCTGGAAGATCGTCGACAACTTGCGCCGCAGCGTTTCGGCTGCCGCTCTGATCGCGTTCGTCGTCGCCGGCTGGTTCTTGTTCCCCGGATCGGCGATGCTCTGGACGCTTGCGGCTCTCGCCGTCGCCGCGTTTCCGCTGTTCACGCAGATCCCTTGCCTGATTCCGGGCCGGCCCGCCGTGGCTTCGCCCGCCCAGTGGTGGAGTTCGGCTTCGCACATCTTCACGTCGGCCGTGACGCAGAATTTCCTGACGATCGCCTTCTTGCCGCACAAGGCGTATTACTCGCTCGACGCGATCGTGCGAGCCCTACACCGCACGTATGTCTCGCGCAGCAAACTACTCGAATGGGAAACCGCTGCCGCGGCCGAGCAACGCTTGGTCAGTCGCAAGTGGTCGTTCGTCGCAGAAATGTGGTTCGGGCCGGTGCTCGCGATCGGCGTGTTCGTCGCGGCCTGCTGCGGCGTGTTGAAGCCGTCGGCGTACGTTCCGGCATTTGCCCTCGGCTTGGTTTGGTTCTTGTCGCCGGTGATCGCCGCTTGGGTAAGCCGGGCGACGAAGTCGACCCTCGTCGCTCCGACCTCGAAAGACCAAGTCTATCTGCGCGAGATCGCTCGGAAGACTTGGGCCTACTTCGAAGCGGCGGTCGGTCCGGAAGATAATTATCTTCCGCCCGACAATATCTCGGAGCATCCGGTCGTCGGCACGAGCGCGTTGAAAAACGTCACGACGAAGGTCGCGCATCGCCTCTCACCGACGAACGAAGGTTTGTATCTCGTTTCGGCGCTGGCCGCGCACGACCTCGGCTTCATCGGCATGCTTGAACTCGCCGATCGCTGCGAAGCCAATCTCGACTCTTGGGAGAAGCTCCCGCAATTCCGCGGGCACCATTTCAACTGGTACGACACCCGCACGCTCAAGCCGCTCGAGCCTCGCTATGTGTCGACGGTCGACAGCGGCAACCTCGTCGCTTGCTTCTACACGCTCAGTCGCGGCTTCGAGGAAATCGTCGCCCGTCCGCAGAGCAAAATTCCAATGGACCGGCTCAGCAATGCCGACGCTTTAGCCAATGAATCCGCACGCTTGATGCCTTGGAAAGAGTCGCTCAAGGAAGTCCTCGCACCCGCTTGCGAAGCGTGGACGAACCTCCGCGCGAAGCTCGCCGCGGATCACTCGTTGCAATCGCTCGCCGACTTGGCGATGAACACGGCCGACGATCTGACGGCGCTCGGCTACGAAACGGCCGAAGCCGACCTTTCGGAAGCGGCCGCGTTCGCCGCCGAGGCATGGTTGCGACGTCTCGAAGAAACCATCGCGCTCGGCAGCGGCAACGCGCGTCGCCTGATCGAGCGCTACGCCGCGCTCTCGCAGCGGGTCATGCGCCTCGCCGACGAAGTCGACTTCCGCTTCCTCTACGACCGTAACCGCAAGCTCTTTCATATCGGTTTCAATTTCGAAACCGAAACGCTCGATCGCGGCCACTACGATCTGCTCGCCTCGGAATGCCGGCTGACGAGCTTGCTCGCCGTCGCCAAGGGAGATGTCGAGCATCGCCACTGGTTCCAACTCGGCCGTGGGTTCACCCGCGCCTCGGGTAAGCAATGCCTCCTGTCGTGGAGCGGCAGCCTGTTCGAGCACTTCATGCCGACGTTGTTCACCAAGGTCTATCCGAACTCGCTCATCGATCAAACGCTGCGCGCTGCGACCGAGGCTCAGATCGCCTACTGCGCCGAGCAAGGCGTTTGCTGGGGGATCTCGGAGTCGTCGTTCGCCGTCGTCAATTCGTCGGTCGATTATTCCTATCAAGGGTTCGGCATTCCAAGCCTGGGCCTGAAGCGCGGCCTCGCCGGCGATCTCGTCGTCTCTCCCTATTCGACGATCATGACCTTAGGGCTCGACGCGCCTCGCGCAGTCGCCAACATGCAAGCCTTGGAGCAAGAAGGGGTGCTCGGCGCGCTCGGCTACTACGACGCGATCGACTACACCCCCGATCGCCTCTCGCTCGACGGCACCACCGTCGACGAAGACGCGCTCGACGCTTCGCTCACGCCCGTCGATGGGGAAGCGGTTCCGGTCGAATCGGTCGTCAAGAGTCGCAAATCGCGGGCTCGCAAGCTGCAAGGGCAGATCGTCCCTTGCTACATGACGCACCATCAAGGGATGAGCCTCATGGCGATCGTCAACTGTTTGACCGACGATTGCATGCAGCGCCGGTTCCATGCCCACCCGATCGTGCGCGCCGCCGAGTCGTTGTTGCAAGAGCGGATTCCGGTCGGCGCGCGATTGGCAGCCCCGCCGGCCGATGCCGAGCGGCATGTCGAACGCATTCCGGTGATTCAGACCCGGGCCGATCTCGTCAGCCGACGGATCACGGCCTCGGACGTTTCGACGACCCACTCGCATTGGATCTCGAACGGCCGCTACACGACGGTCGTCAACAATGCCGACGGTGGCTACAGCGTCTGCGGCGATCGCGAAGTCACGCGCCGCCGCAGCGGCGGCATCGACGATCACGGCGGACAATGCATCTATCTGCGCGATGTCGGCACCGGCAGCGTCTGGTCGACGGCGTTCCGCCCGACGCGCAAGAAACCCGACGCGTATGAAGTGACCTACTCGATCGACAAGGCCGTGTTCCTGCGTCGCGACGGCGACATCGAAACGGAACTGCAAGTCACGGTCGCGCCGGAACACGACGTCGAACTGCGGCTCTTGAACATCACGAACTACGGCGCACACTCGGCCGAAATCGAAATCACGAGCTTCGTCGAGCTGGCCGAGGGTCATGCCGGCGAGCGATTCGAGTCGGGCCGGTTCCTCACCCGCCGCGGGACGTTGCCGGGCACGGCCATCGAAATGGAAATCGTGCCCGAACGCGCCGGAATCTTGGCCGGCGGAAGTCGCCGAGGGAGCAGCCGCACCCCTTGTCTGTTCCACGCGCTGGCGAAATCGACCACGCGCCGCGACGGAGAATCGACCGACGCGGTTTCGCTGCGCACGGAGTTCGAAACCGACCGGACGCGCTTCATCGGCCGCGATGGCGCGATGCACTCGCCGGCCGCGATGGAGCCGGGCGCACATCTTTCCGGCCGCTCCGAACCGATCCACGACCCGATCTTCAGCGTACGCGAAACGCTCGGCATCGGGCCCGGCGAAACCGTCACGATCGCGTTCGTCACCGGTGCCGCCGGCTCGCGCGACGAAGCGTTGCGCTTGATGGCCGACTATCACGACCTGCGGATCGTGCGCCGCTCGTTCGAGCTCGCTTGGGTGCATAGCTGTGCCGAGTTGCGGCGCTTGCGTTCGACCGCCGCAGCGGCTCATCTCTATCAACGGATCGCGCCGTTCGTGCTGCATGCCGAGCCGACGCCAGCGGCCGAGCCGCAAGACCAAGCGAAGCGCTTCGACGTGCTCCGCCGTTGCGGAATTCCGGGCGAACGACGATTGATCCTGGCGCGCGTCTCGCATCTCGATCATCTCTCGTTGGTGCGCGAGCTTTTGGCGGCCCGCCGCTACTGGCGATCTCTCGGCCTGCATATCGACCTCGCGATCTTGCATGCACCGAAAGCGCCGGCCGATCAGCAGTTGCCCAACGCGCTGACTCTCACGGTCCGCAGCGCCGAGCAAATCGAGTCGGACGATGGAGCCGGCGTGTTCCTCATCGACGGCGCTCAGCTGACCGACGCCGATCTCACCGTTCTCGACGGCACGGTTCCGGCCGTGTTCGACGGCGAACGGGGCGATCTGGCGCGGCATCTCGATGCCTTTCACGCTCCGATCCCGGCCGGAGTTAAGATCCGCCGCGGGCGGGCCACGGCGTTCCAAGGGTAAACTCTCCGTTCGGCGAACGTCGACGAGCATCTATCGTCGCCGGCCGCCGTGGTACGCTCTTAGGCATCCGTCCGCTTTGCGCATTCCTCTAGGCTTTCAGGTTCGGCAACTACCGTCATGGCGAGCGATCCTCACGCGAAGTCGGAATCGATCGTCGAGGAGTTCCGCACGATCGCTTATCGCGTTCGGCAAATGTGGAAGCTCATTCCGCAGCGCCAAAAGCTGACCCTCGGCGCGGCCGGCGGAATCATCTTCCTCGGCGGGGCCGCCAACACGGCGATTCCGCTCCTGCTGGGCGCGCTCGTCGACACGGTCGAAGCGATGCCGATCGCCGCGCGCAACGCCGCCGGAGAGACGCCGCTGCCGGATGGGTTTCTCCGCTCGGCCGGCATGTACATGGCGCTAATCGGCGCGGCGTATCTGCTGCGCGAGGCGCTGCAAGTGGCCCGGCGTTATATCGTCGAAGATACGACCACTCGGCTTGAGAAGCATCTTTTCATTCGCGTCATCACGCAACTGCTGACGGCCGATCTCTCGAGTATTTCGCAAGAGAAAATCGGCGTGCTGCATGGTCGGATGTTGCGCAGCGTGGCCGGCGGCGTGCGGTTCTTGCGACTCGGCTTTCTCGACTTTCTACCGGCGTTGCTCTCCGGCGGCTTAGCGCTCACCGCGGTGGTCGCGAAGGAGCCGTGGCTCGGCCTGGCGATGACGGCCGTCGTGCCGCTGTCGCTCTATATCACGCTGCGGCAGATTCGCTCGCAGGAAGGAGTGCGGCTCGATCTGATGCGGAGCCGGGAGCAGATGGACGGCACGGTCGTCGAGCAGCTCAACGGCATCGAATACATCCGCGCCGCCGACACGCATCTGCGCGAAGTCGAGCGGGTAGCGAAAGCGGCTGAGAACCTGCGCCGCAAAGAGCTGCGGCATCATTTCGAAATGTCGCTCTACGGCTCGAGCAAGGCGCTCGGCGAAGCGCTCGTCCATATCTGCGTGTTGGGAGCGGCCGTTTATCTCGCCGCGAAGGGCGAGATCAGCGTCGGCTCCGTGTTTACGTTCTCGATGCTGTTTCTCAACGTCATGGCGCCGCTCAACGAAGTGCATCGCGTCGTCGACGAAGGACACGAAAGCAGCCTGATGGTCGCCGACTTATTGCAGATGTTGAACCAAGAATCCGACCGCTCCTACCGCACCGCGCCGCGTGCGGCCGATCCCGCTTACGCCGGCGACTTGATCATCGGCCGCGAGCTCGATGTCGATTACGCGACGCCGGCCTATGTCCGTCGCGGAGCGTTGTCGGGAGTCTCCTTGTCGATCGCGCGCGGTGAGATCATCGGCATTGCCGGTCGCTCGGGCTGCGGCAAATCGACGTTGCTCAAGACCCTCATGCGGCTCGTGCATCCCGGCGGCGGCGAGGCCTTGCTCGAAGGAATTCCGCTCGACGAAACCTCGCGCGCGAGCATCGCCCGATTGACGGGCTACGTGAGTCAGGCGCCGTTCATCTTCTCCGGCACCATCACCGAGAACATCGCCTACGAGCGCCAGGACGCGACGCCGGAGCAGATTCGCCGCGCCGCGGAAATGGCCTGCCTGCACGACGAAATCATGGCGATGCCCGGCGGCTACGAAGCTCGGGTCGCCGAGCGCGGCAAGAACCTTTCCGGCGGCCAACAGCAGCGGCTGGCGCTGGCGCGGGTGTTTCTCAAAGATCCCGCGTTGCTGATCCTCGACGAAGCGACCTCGGCTCTCG
Source organism: Planctomycetia bacterium (assembly GCA_021413845.1). NCBI lineage: Bacteria > Pseudomonadati > Planctomycetota > Planctomycetia > Planctomycetia bacterium. The sequence continues at coordinate 10,467 of JAIOPP010000123.1, forward strand.
ACAACATCAGCGAACGCAAAATCCAACAAGCGCTCAACAACGGCCGCCGCGATCGCACGATCTTGCTCGTCGCGCATCGCCTGTCGACGCTCCTCTACGCCGATCGAATTCTCGTATTCGACGGCGGCAAGATCGTCGAGACCGGAACGTACGACGAGTTGGTCGCCCTAGGAGGCGTCTTTACGGAACTAGTACGAAGCGCCACAGGCTTCGACCACCCTACGGACGACGCGGCGTTGAGCAATGCGGTATCAAGCAATGCCGCGCCGAACGACACGGCGCCGAAAGACATTCCGCTCACGATGTGACGCGGAGTGGCCTAGACAACGCGCGTGGTCGGGGTCGCGTAGCGACAAGCGACCCAGGCTGTCGGGCACGATATCGATGCCCTTGCTGCGATGCTACCGATCTAGACGCCGTACGGCTCCGCTGGACGATGAAGCGCAGCGGGTTCGCGAAATGGGAAAAAGTGGAGTTGGCCGTTTAGCGAATAACCGCATCGCCCCTTTGCGCGTCAAACGCATTCCGTGCGGCAACTCAATGCGGAATCGGGCTATTAACCTTTTGCCCCTCGATAACGTAGAGGTCCCGGCAAAAAATGCGATCAGAATGGGCTCGCATTAACATTCTTAAGGTGCTTACACTATCGTTAAGTAAGCTGCGTAATCCGGGAAGCGTCAAGAGATTGTGGAAACCGATCCATTGATCGTTTGGCGTTAAGCAGCCGTCTCGTACTGCCCCAATCCATTCGTCTTCGCTCATTCGTAGCCGCTTTCACGTTTTAGATGACAACCATTTAGAACCGTTAGCAAAACCTTGCGAAACTGAAAGCCCACGTCATGGTCCAACGCCTTGTGAAGTGGTCGCTCGACAATCCCCTGATCGTCATTCTGCTGACGATCACGCTCATCGGCGGTGGGGCGTATTGCTTCTCTCAAGTCAACATCGAAGCGTATCCGGATCCGGCACCGGCAATCATCGAGATCATTGCGAAGTATCCCGGCGCATCGGCCGAAGAGGTTGAGCGACAGGTCACGACACCCCTTGAAGTGGCGTTCGCGGGCATGCCGGGTTTGAAGTTCACACGCAGCAAGTCGCTATTCGGGCTGGCCCACGTGCGGAACCAATTTGAATACGGCATCGACTATTACGCGGCTCGCCAAGAAGTAATCAATCGATTGCAGTTCGTCGAAGGACTTCCGGAAGGAGTCAAACCGCAAATCTCTCCCACGAGCCCGACGGGCGAGATCATGCGATTTACTCTCACAAGCCCCCGCGACGGGAGCGGTAACGACATTTACACGCTTAACGATCTCAAGGCGCAGCAAGATTGGATATTAGTGCGCCGCCTCAGGCGAGTGCCTCGGATCATCGACACCGTAAGCAGCGGCGGAACCGTCAAACGTTACGAAGTGCGGCCGGACCCGGAACGCTTGTTGCGCTACGGCATTCCGCTCAAGCAACTCGAAACGACGATCCGCGACAGCAATGCCAACGTCGGGGGCGATTACCTAGTTCACGGCGAAAACCTCCTCAACGTGCGCAGCATCGGCCTCATCGGCAACGGCCAAGATCCGACACGATCCTCCGTCGTCATCAGCACGCGCAATCCGGAAGTCGCTGCGCAGCATCTGCGCGAAGAGGAGAAGGCTCGCGTTCGCGCGATTCGCGAAACGGTGATCTCCTCGATCAACAACGTCCCGATTCGCGTGGAAGATGTCGTCGAGCGAGGACCACTGCAATTTGCCGACGACATCGGCAAAGAGGGAGTCGTCGTTACGCATCAGCCGCGGATGGGGCGAATCAGCATCAGCTATCCCACGCTCGACGCGAACGGCAGCGAAATCGCCGATGGTCAAGGAGAGCGGATTTGGAAGGATGAGAAGGAGCGAATCCAGGGAATCGTACTGCTTCGCAAAGGGGACGCGTCGCTCCCCGCTTTAAAAGACGTCAAGGAACTAATTGCGTCTTACAACGGCGGTAAGGGAGATTTGCTGCCGGGGGTCAAAATCGAGCCCTATTACGATCGGACGGATCTCATCGGGGTGACGACCCACACGGTCGGCGAGAATCTGATCGTCGGGCTGGTTTTAGTTACGCTGATACTCCTTATGTTTTTGTCGAATCTGCGGTGCGCTCTCATCGTCGCGATCAACGTACCGTTGGCACTGCTGGTAGCCTTCGCCATGCTGTACTTCCGCAATCGGTCGGCGAATCTGCTGTCGATCGGTGCCGTCGACTTCGGCATCATCTTGCTGAGCGCCGTGATCATCGTCGAAAACGTGTTTCGGCATCTCAACGAACGAATCGGCGAAGAGCTCCCACTCAAAGAACGGATTCTGAACGCCTGCGGTGAGGTGCAAAAAGGTTTGTTCTTCACCACGGCGATCATGGTGGCGGCATTTATTCCGTTGTTCACGATGAAAGGACCGGAAGGGCAAATCTTCGGGCCTATGGCGGACACCTACGCGTTTTCGCTGGCCGGAGCGCTCGTGCTTGCGCTCACGATCGTGCCCGTGCTTTGTCTGCTGCTCTTCAGAAACTTCAAGCCGGCTCCGGACAATGCGATGGTGAGATACTTGCAGCACAGCTACCTCAAGCGCTTGGAGTGGTGTCTGCTGCATCGCACGAAGGTCTTAGTCATGATGGGCGGCTTGGTCGTGATGACGGCCGCTCTCTTGCCCGGACTCGGCCGCGAATTCATGCCGGAATTGGAGGAAGGGAATCTCTACGTGCGCGGCACTTTTCCGATCAACGTCGCTCCCGACGCGGCTGCCGACAAGTCGGATCGAGCGCGGCTCATCATGCGTAAGTATCCGGAGATCCGCGTCGTCGTGTCGCAAAACGGTCGCCCTGATGACGGCACCGATCCGACCGGCTTTTTCAACTTGGAATTCTTTCTCACCTTGAAGATGCCGAGCGAGTGGCCGGCCGTAAAAGAACAGTCGGGCTGGAAGAAGCTTTTCTGGCCGAAGCGATCGCGCATGAAGTCGGAGCTCATCGAAGAGATGAGCGCGGAACTTTCGCGAGAAATCATCGGGGCCGATTGGAACTTTTCGCAAAACATCCGCGACAACGTCATGGAGTCGCTATCGGGCGTGAAGGGAGACAACTCAGTCAAGATCTTCGGGCCCGATCTAGACGAATTAGAGCGTGTCGCCGAACGATTGCAGCAACGATTGACCACGATCGAAGGGATTCGTAACGTCGGTGTTTTTCGAGTGAAGGGCCAGCCGAACTTGGAGCTTCCGGTCGATCCGAACAAGTGCAATTATTGGGCGGTCAGCGTGCAAGACGTCAACGACGTCATTCACACGACGGTCGGCGGTAAAGCATCGACGGAGATGATCGAAGGGGAGAAACGATTCGACGTTTCGCTTCGCTTTCCGGAGCGACTTCGCAACAGCGAGGAAGCGATCCTCAATATTCCCGTCGAGGTGTACAACAACCGCGTCGCCGGCCAGGATGGTACGAGCGGCAAAAAGGAGCTTCCGACCTCCGGGGTCGGTTCGGCGCTTCCCTCCCTCTTCGGTACGAATTTCGGCGGCAGTCACGCCCAATCAGGCAAAATCGCCCGTCGCCGCCTGGGAGACCTCGTTACTCCGCTCAACGACGACGGCAAATTCGATCCTCAGGGCCGTTTCGTGCGGGCGGGTGCTTCAACGATTTATCGCGAGCAAGGCAATCGTATGATTGCGGTCAAGTTCAGCGTTCGCGGACGCGACCTCGCAGGCGCCGTCAACGAAGCCCAGGAGAAAACGAATGATCTTTTCCAGGCCCCGTACAGCGCCGTCTGGAGCGGCGAGTTCGATCAGATGCGCGAGGCCGAAAAGCGCTTGATGCTCATCGTCCCGATCTCGATGGTCTTGGTGTTCGTCCTGATCTATCTTGCGTTCCGTTCGGTGTACGACACGCTGGCGGTCGCTGCGAACGTCGGCGCTCTGTCGATGGGTGGAATTTGGGCGCTGCTCTTAACTGGGACGAACTTCAGCATCTCCGCAGCCGTCGGGTTCATCTCGATCTTCGGTGTCGCCATCATGGATGGTCTATTATTGATCGCGTACTTCAACCAGCTACGCGCGCAAGGGCTTCCCCTCCACGATGCCATTATCCACGGTGCGGAAAAACGAGTGCGGCCGATGATGATGTCGGCGTTGATCGCGATTCTCGGCTTGTTACCCGCGGCGATCTCCACCAAGATCGGCGCTCAAACACAACAACCGCTGGCGATCGTCGTCGTAGGCGGGATGCTCGTAACGTTGCTGCTCAACCGCTATTTGATGCCTGTACTTTATAGCCTGTACGGCCATCGCGAGCCCTCGGAGCATGCAGCCAGTATGGCGCACTAGAACAAGTTGCCGCGCTGGCCGATGCCGGCTCGCGAGAGAAAGACGGTGATAGTGACGCCCAAGACTCCGTAAGACGCTGCGCCGAGCGATACGGCATCGAAAGACATTCGTCTCGCGACTTAGCACTGCGAGCTTGTGCCCCTTCGCAATCGGCTACGTTAGCAATGTGCGGCATGCCGCCACGGCTTCCGCGACTTGCGCCGGTTGGTTTTTTTCCATTGCCGTCGTTAGGTCTTCGACTACGGTCGTGAGTCGGAAGGCGTCGAGCGTTTGTTGGAATTCTTGTTCGTCTTCCGGCACCAGCAACTGGCCGACGACCGCCGCGCGATACGAGCTCAGCAGCGCCTCGGCGCAGGCTCGGCGCCAAGCTTCGGCCCAACTTTGCACCTTCGCGGCGAGCTCCGCATGCCGGCCGACTTGCGCGAACCACGCGGCCATTCCCTCCTGCGCCGCGATCTGAATCGCGCGATCGATGCGTGCGAGATCGATGAACACGCTCCGTTTGATGCGCCGCTCGGAAAGGGGCCGACCGGGGTTGCCGCCCCAATCGACGATCTGCAAATGGTCTCCTTGCAGCAGCACTTCGTTCGTCGTCAACGAGCCGTGGCAGCGCACGCGCCAAAGCGGCGTCGACGAGCGCGATAGCGGCCCGAACCGCTGCGCGATCCGATACTCTTCGCTGAGGAACTGCAAGTCCTGAGTCGCGGGCACCGTGTCGGGATGGAGTCGAAGATAGGTGCGCAAGGCGGCGAAGGCGCGCGCCGTCTGAGCGCGAAAGCCGTGGCTGATGCTGCGGCGATAATGCGTGTTGAACGGCTCCGGTGCGAACTCCGGTCGGTCCGTAAGGCCGGCGAGCGCCAGATGGATCTCCGCCAGCGATGCTCCGAGCAGGCGGAACCAATGCGGCAGCGGCCCGAACGAATGTTCGCTCGGCTGCGCCGGCGAATGCGTTTCGGCCGGCGTCGTCGGGGCGTCTCGTTGCGGCGCGGGCAGGTGACGGTCTGCTGAGACCCGCTCGAATTCTCGTCGCAACTCTTCCCGGCAGAGATCGGCCAAAGGTCGTTCGTAGGTGACGTAGTCGTAAGCGACGCCAAGCACGACTTCCCCCAGCGCCGCATCTTGAAAGCGAAACGTGCCGCGCAGTTTCGAGCACGACAGGGCTCCCGGCATCGCGGCGAGTGCCGTCCCGATTTCGACCTCGGGATGAATGCCCGGCTCGATGCGCCGGAATAGCTTGAGGAACAAGAATTTGTCGAGCGCGGCGACGGCGCCGCGCGAATAAGTCGAACGCCACAGCGGAACGATCGCCGCCGGCGTGACGGAATCGAGCCGCGGCATTTCGCCGAGCGGTCGCCAATCGATCCGCCCTTGAAGGCCCGGCACGGAAGCGCCGGCCGCGAGAGCCTTCGCCAGCCGCTCCCAGAAATTCGCCTCGGCCGTGGCATCGCAGACGAACCACGTCGCCGCGGGATTGCGCGTTCTCACGCGCACGGCTCCGGCCGTCGGGCGATCGCGCAAGATCGCTTGAGCCCGCGCCTCGGGTGTCGCGATCAAGATCAGTTGATATAGGCCCGGCTCTCCCTCGGTGTAGAAGACGCGCAGCAAGACGATCGCGTAGGTGCTACCGTCGTCGTCGCGCATGCCGATCGGCACGACTTCGACGACGTCGGTCGTGCGAATCGTACGCTCGGAGGCGAGATGCCACGATTGCAAACGAAGATACGCGCTCAGGCCGTCGCGAATCCGATCAAGCGCCGGAACACGCAGCGCGTCGGTCCACTCGCTCGCGACGCGCACGATCGGCAACTCCGATGGTGACCGGCGCGCAGCTTCACCGTGCGGCCGTTCGATCTGAAACCAATAGAAGCCGTGCGGCCCGACGGTGAGCATGTACGGCAATTCGCCGATCATCGGAAACCGGCTTTGGCCGAAGAGCTCGACCGGCGAACGTCCGCGGTATGCCCCGAGATCAAGCTCGACCGCTTGCGGGAAGCGCGACAAATTCACGACGACCAACAGCGTTTCGTCTTCATACTTTCGCAGGAACGCCAGCACGCGCGGATTTTGCGGCAACAAGAATTCGATCTCGCCTCGGCTGAAGCTCTTGAAGCGTTGCCGAAGCCGGAGCACGCGACGAACCCACCACAAAAACGAATGCGGGCTCTGCTCTTCCGTCTCGACGTTGACCGATTGATAGTGGTACTCCGGATCGGAAATCGGCGGCAGAAACAGCCGTTGCGGGTTCGCGCGCGAGAAGCCGCCGTTACGATCGGAGCTCCATTGCATCGGCGTGCGCACGGCATCGCGATCGCGCAGGTAGATATTGTCGCCCATGCAAATCTCATCGCCGTAATACATCACCGGAGTGCCCGGCAGCGCGAAGAGCAGCGAATGCATGAGCTCGATCTTGCGGCGATCGTTGCGCAAGAGAGGCGCCAGCCGGCGGCGCAAGCCGAGGTTGACGCGGGCCCGCGGGTCGGTCATGTAGAAGCGATACATCGCGTCGCGCTCTTCGTCGGTCACCATTTCGAGCGTGAGCTCGTCGTGGTTGCGGAGGAAGATGGCCCATTGCGAAGTCGGCGGCGGCGCGGGCGTGTGTTGCAGAATGTCGACGATCGGAAAGCGTTCTTCTTGTTGCACGGCCATGAAGAGCCGCGGCATCAACGGAAAGTTGAAGCACATCTGGCATTCGTCGTCGTCGCCGAAATAGGCCGAGGTTTCATCGGGCCATTGATTCGCTTCGGCCAACAGCATCCGGCCGGGGTAATGGTCGTCGATGTGCTTGCGCAGGCGGCGCAAGAAAGCATGTGTCTCCGGCAGGTTCTCGCAGTTGGTCCCTTCTCGTTCGTAGAGATAGGGAATGGCGTCGAGCCGGAGACCGTCGATGCCCATCGCGAACCAGAAGTCGACGATCTTCAGCAACGTTTCTTGCACCACTTCATTGTCGAAGTTCAAGTCGGGCTGGTGCGAGTAGAAGCGATGCCAAAAATATTGCTGTGCTTCGTGGTCCCATGTCCAGTTCGAGACTTCGAAGTCTTGGAATATGATCCGGGCTTCGCGATATTTTTCGGTCGTATCGCTCCAGACATAGAACTCGCGCTCGGGGCTCCCCTTCGGCGCGCGGCGCGCGCGCTGGAACCAAGCGTGTTGGTCCGAGGTGTGGTTGATGACCATCTCGGTGATGACGTTAAGGCCGAGCCGATGCGCCTTGTCGAGAAACTTTTTGAAGTCGTCGAGGTTGCCGTACATCGGGTTGACGGTCGAATAGTCGGCGATGTCGTAACCCTCGTCGCGCAGCGGCGAGGGGTAGAACGGCAGCAGCCAAATCGCCGAAACGCCGAGCGAGGCGACGTATTCGAGCTTCTCCGTCAGGCCGGCGAAGTCGCCGATGCCGTCGCCGGAGCTATCGAAAAACGAGCGGACGTGCATCTGATAAATGACGACGTCTTTGTACCAATCGGCCGGACGCGAGGCCTCGAAGTCGCTTTGCGAAGTCGCGTTCACGAGCGGTTGGTTCTGGGCGCCGGTGCCACTTTGCATAGCGGCCTCGTTCGGCGCAGGCTCCGGAGAATGGATGGTGCTCATGGTGTGTTATGCTCCCTCGCTCACGAAAACGCCGATCGGAAATTCATCGAGAACTTCCTTCAAGCGAAACAGATCGGACTTCGCGTGGACTTGCCGGCCGGTGAGATGATTCACGAACGTGCGGGGAAACCCGGCGGGGAGTTCGACCGTCGTGTCGGCCCAGACGCGCTCCCCTTGCCCGACGCAGGCGACGACGCCGTCGATCGCGGCGGCCTCGGTAAGTCGACCCCACCAGCGCGGCACGACGACCACGATGCGCGTTGCATCTTCCGCCCCGGCTTCATGTTCGGCGGAGTGATCCGACGTCGGTTGCCAAGCGAAGGCGACGATGTGTTCCGCGGCGCGCCCCGAGGTCGACAGCGGAACATAGCGCCCTGCGGCGAAGAGCGTTTCGTGTTTGCGGCGCAGCTCGATGAGCTTCCAGGTGGCGAAGAGCTTGAGCCGATCATCGGCGGGGTTTTTCGCTAAACTCGCCGCGAACTCCGCGCGGTGGCTCACCTCGGTTGGGAAGTCGGCTTTCAGTTTTTGCAGCAATTGCGTCCGACGGGCGTAGTCGACTGGGCGGCGATTGTCGGGGTCGACGAGGCTGAAATCCCAAACCTCTTGCCCCTGGAAAATGTCGGGCACGCCGGGCGAAAGCAGCTTCAACGCGACTTGCGAGAGCGCCGTGTAGAGGCCGAGTTGCACGATCTTGCGCTGCAGCGCAAGGAACTCCGGCAAGAAGCGATTGTCGGCATCCGGGGTCAAGCAAGCGGCGACGAAATCGCGCACCGCTTGGTCGTAGCCGGGGTTCGGGTTGATCCAGCTCGTTTGCTGTTTCGATTCGTGCGTAGCCTTTTCCATGTAGGCTTGCATGCGCTCGATGACCGCGGTGCGCGTCGCATCGTCGAGCTCGCCGCCGGTGGGCCACATGCCGGTGAGGCTTTGATAGAACAAGTATTCATCGTTGCGCGTCGGCGCGAGGACCCCATCGACCTTCGTGCGCCTTCGGCGATTTAAACGATTCCACCGATTCACGGCCGTGCGCCACGGGCGCGGCATCTCCGAGAGAACGTTGATGCGGGCCCGAACGTCTTCGCTGCGCTTGGTGTCGTGCGTGCTCGTGGCGAGCAGGCTCTGCAAGCCGCGGCGTCGGCGACCGGCATTCTGTTGATGAAACTCTTCGATGCCGTGCGCCGCGGAAGCGGGATCGCCGCCGACCTCATTCGCCGACAGCAACGGGAAGTAAACGTAAAACGCCGTGTCTTCGACCCCTTTCGCCATGATCGGGCTCGTGACTTGTTGAAACAAGCCGGCGAAGTGTTCGCGCGCTTGCTTCGCCTCTTCGCTCAGGCCCGAGGGGTGGCGCAGCAAGAGGACGTCGCGGATGAAATCGAACGTGGCGGGATCGATCGTGCGGTTGTGGCGCTTCGCCGAGGCGACGGCATAGTTCACGAACCGCCGATCGCGATCGCTCACTCCTTCCGGGCCGGGATACGTCCGATAAACCGGAAAGCACGCGAGGACTTCGCGCAGCGCATAGCGCAGCGCGTTGAGTGTGAAGTCGCGCGATTTGCGATGCTGCTCCGAGATGCGATTCAAACGATGCGCGAGCATTTGCAACTCACTCGACATCGATGACCGCACTATCAAGCGTTTGCACTCGCGCGCGATCGTAGCGAACGAGCGCTCTTCGGCGGTGAAGCGCTTGTAATGTTTCTCGACGGAGCCGTAGCCCTGCGGGTGGACGAAGATGCTGTTGAGCTGGTTCGTGAAGTCGTAGCCGGTGGTTCCCGCGACGGGCCACGTCTCGGGCAAAGGCTCATGCGGGCCGAGAATTTTTTCGACGACGACGAACAACGGCAACCGCTGCTGCAAGTTGCCGTGATCCGCGACCTTGGGAAGATCGTTGCCGCTCGCAGTACGTGAATCGCGGCCGGCTTCCGCCGCGCCACGCCCGAAAATCGCCGTCCAATCCGACTCTTTCGGTTGTCGCAAACCGAGCCGATCGCAAAGTTGCCGCAACGCTTCGACGGCCACGCTCAGCGCCGGCGAAGCACTCTCTTCGACGCTGCTCGCAGCATCTTTCTCGGTTTCATTCTCCGGCGATTGTTTCGCACCGGCGATGCTCTCGGCGAGCGCCGCCGTTTCTTCCGCGGAAAGTTTGCCGAGCTCGTCGCGCAGCAGATGGCCGAGATAATTCCATTGCAGCCGCCACAGATATTGCTCGGGGCTGAAAAGCCCGTCGACATGGTCGATGCGCAAGCCGTCGATCTCGCCGGATGCGAGCAACTTGCCGATAAGTTCGTGCGCCGAATGGAAAACCTCGGACTTCTCCATGCAAAGCGCCGCGAGGTCGTTGATGTCGAAGAAGCGGCGATAGTTGATTTCGTCGGACGCTGCCCGCCAATGACACAACCGATAGGTCTGCGCTTGCAGCAATTTGTCGAGCGCCTCGAACGACTCCGGTTCCCCTTCCCGACCGTTGAACACGCGGACGTTCTCCGCCAGAAACTCCGCGACCTTCGGCTCGCGGGCTTCGAGATCGCGCAGCCGGCGCTTAATCACTTCCTTCTCGCGCTGCCGCTCGACCGTCGCTTTCGGCGAGATCGAAGTTTGCGCCGGCAAGTGTTGAATCGCAGTGACGATGCTTTGGTATTCGTCGAAGCTCTCCGAGCCGGCGCCGAGCGCCGTGTTCAACTCTTCGAGGCGATGCGTCAGCAGCGGGATCGTCGTCTTCGGGCCGAGGGGCAACCGATGTTGAAAGTAATGAAACTCGAAGCGCCCTTCGTGATGTTCGATCTTCAGTTGGCCGCGCTCGAGCGCGTCGCCGTATTGCGAGCCGAGTTGCGGCAGGAGGACTTTGTTTTCGAGTTCGTCCTTCACCGGATGCCAGTCGATATCGAAGTAGCCCGAGTAAGGAGAGTTGGGACCGTTCTCCAAGACATCGCGCCACCAAGGGTTTTCGCACGAGGCAGCCATGTGGTTCGGCACGACGTCGACGATATGCCCCATGCCATGCGCGCGGAGCGCCGCGATGAAGCCGCGATACGACTCTTCGCTCCCGAACGCCGGGTTCAATTGGTTCGGGTCGCAGACGTCGTAGCCATGCGGACTCCCGGCCCGGGCCCGCATATAAGGGGAGGCGTAGACGTGGCTCACGCCGAGCTCATGCAGATACGGCACGATCGCGGTCGCATCGTCGAAGGTCCATTCGTCGCGAAACTGGACGCGATACGTCACGGCCGGAACGACCCGTCGGGCCTGAACGCGCTGAACAACTTGGTCGATCAGCGGTTCCAAGAGATCCATCGTTGGTGCCGATTCTTCCATGGTGCTGCTCCCGTGCTGCTTCTTGGCTTGGTGCCCAAACGGCTTAGCGCAGCCATCGCTCAGGGAGCGCCGACCGCGGTCGTTCGGCGACCAACTGCCTTGGTCTATCGCGGCTGTGAAGGCCTTCTAAGATGCTTATTTAATGAGGGTTACGTCTAAACATTCGGCTGGGCGTGCAGGCTGGAAGAGAGGGTTTGCACTTCTCATGCCGGAGCCGGGAAACAGAGGGACGAACCGCCAAGTCAATTGTATAGAATTCTCTTGTCAGCCTGGTTCGGCGGCGATAGATTGGATTCCGGTCCACAAGACCGGCACGGCCAACCCTGGGCGTGTCCCTGCCTGCCGAGCGACAAGCTCGGCTACCTCCATTCCCTGTGGATTGGTGGACCGGCGCTGTCCAATTGAGTCGGTTTCGAGACTACTCGGATCCCGGCTTGCTGACGGTTGTCGTTTGCACCAGCCGATTTACACGGCAGTGCTCCGGCGAACGTCCGGCAGCGTTAAGCGTCCGAATCAAATCGTTCCTGCAACCGCAACACGGCAAGCGCTTCGGCTCTTCGTCGCTTGCGAGGCGTGAGCGGTTTCGGGTGCTCCGGCGATTCGAAAAGTCTCCTCGTCCGAACGAGGATGACGTTGCTATGATTTTGCGATTCTCCTTATCGCGCTCGTTCCGGGCTCCGCGCTCGGCCGTCGTTTGCGTTCGCGCCGTCGTCGGCATGTTCGGGCTGTTTCTCGCGACAACGACCGTGTCGGCAAACGCTGCCGCCCCTGCCGCGCCGGAAGCGAAGATCAGCTTTCATAAGCAAATCCGTCCGATCTTTCAGGCCCAATGCCAGGGCTGCCATCAGCCGGCCAAGCAAGGCGGCGCCTACGACATGACGACTTTCGGCAAGCTCCTGAAAGGGGGCGAAAGCGAAACCTTGGCCGTCGTGGTCGGCAAGCCGGACAGCAGCAACCTCGTTACCCTCATCACGCCGGCCCAAGGCAAGGCCGAGATGCCGAAGGGGAAAGAAGCCCTTTCCGCCACCGACATCGACCTAATCCGCAAGTGGATCGCGCAAGGCGCGCTCGACGATACCCCGGCGAACACCGTCCAAAAATACGACGCCGAGCACCCGCCGATCTACACGCGGGCTCCCGTCATTCCTTCGATCGACTACTCGCCCGACGGCAAACTGCTGGCCGTGGCCGGGTTCCATGAAGTGTTGCTGCAAAAGGCCGACGGCTCCGGCCTCGTCGGCCGCTTGGTCGGCGTGGCCGAGCGCATCGAGAAGGTGAAGTTCTCGCCCGACGGTACGAAGCTCGCCGTCAGCGGTGGGCTGCCGGCCCGAGTCGGCGAGATTCAAGTGTGGGACGTCGCGACGAAGAAGTTGTTGTTGTCGACGTCGCTCAGTTTCGATTCGCTCTACGGTGTCTCTTGGTCGCCGGATGGAAAGTCGATCGCCTGCGGCTGCGGCGACAATAGTGTGCGCGTCGTCGATGCGGCGACCGGCAAGCAAACGCTCTACATGGGCTCGCACAACGATTGGGCGCTCGACACCGTGTTCTCGACAGACGGCTCGCACCTCGTTTCGGTCAGTCGCGACCGCTCGGCGAAGCTCGTCGAAGTCGACACGCAACGGTTCGTCGACAACATCACGTCGATCACGCCCGGCGCCCTGAAGGGTGGCTTGCAAGCGGTCGCGCGGCATCCATCGCGCGACGAGATCGTCTTCGGCGGGGCCGACGGAGTGCCGAAAATCTATCGCATCTATCGCGTGTCGAAACGCGTGATCGGTGACGACGCGAACTTAGTCAGCGTGTTGCCGGCTTTGAAGGGGCGCGTGTTCGGAGTTGATTTCAGTCGCGACGGCAAGTTGATCGCGGCCTCAAGCAGCAACGACGGCGTCGGCGAGATCGGCATCTATCAATATGCCGACGACGCGGCCCTCGCGCCGCCGCTGAAGAAGATTCTCGAAAAGAAAGCAAGCGATCGGTCGGAAGCCGAGACGAAGCAGCTCGACGACATCTCGAAGAGCGCGATCAAGCAGCTGGCGAAAGTCGAAGTCGCAACCGGCGGTGTGTTCGCAGTCGCCTTTGCGCCCGACGGCAAGACGCTCGCCGCGGCCGGTTTCGACGGTTCGATTCGTCTGTTGAATACGACCGACGGAAAGTTGGTGAAGCAATTCGTGGCGGTACCGCTCGCGAAAGCCGATGTGGTGAAGAGCGGCGTGAAGAGCGCTGCCCCGATCTTGCCGCCGGCCGTGAGCCCGACGGAAACGCTGCCGCCGGCCGCCGTGATCACGGCGCTGGAGATCTCGCCGTCGTCGCTCGAACTGACGGATAAGTTCGACTACGCGCAACTCGTCGTCACGGCGAAGCTCGAAGGGGGCGCGGTGCTCGACGTCACCCGCATGGCGAAGCTCACGGCTTCGTCGCTGAGCGTCGAGTTGATCGCCGGGGGAGTCGTCGTCGCACGAACCGACGGCACTTCGACCATTACGGCAACCATCGCCGGCAAAACGGCCGGCGTGCCGGTGAAGGTCGTCGGTACGGCGGCCGATTTCCGTGCCGACTACATCCGCGATGTGAATCCCGTCCTCAGCCGGATGGGCTGCAACCAGGGAACCTGCCATGGAGCGAAAGACGGCAAGAACGGCTTCAAGCTTTCGCTTCGCGGCTACGATCCGGTGTACGACTTGCGGGCCTTCACCGACGATCACGCTTCGCGCCGCGTCAACGTCGCCGCGGCGGACAACTCGTTGATGCTGCTCAAAGCGACCGGCTCGGTCGCGCACGTCGGCGGCCAGTTGACGAAGCCGGGCGAGGCTTATTACGAGCTCGTGCGACAATGGATCGCCGATGGTGCGAAGGTCGACTTCAAAACGCCGCGGGTCGTCGGCATCGAAGTGTTGCCGAAGAGTCCCGTCATCGATCGCGCGGGTCAGAACCAACAGATGCGCGTCATCGCCCGCTACGCCGACGGCAAGCTCCGCGACGTGACGCGCGAAGCGTTCATCGAAAGCGGCAACATCGAAGTCGTCTCGGCCGCAACCGGCGGCTTGCTCACGGCGCTCCGTCGGGGCGAGGCCCCGGTGTTGGCACGCTACGAAGGTTCCTATGCCGCGGCGACGTTGACCGTGATGGGCGACCGCACCGGCTATCAATGGGTCGAACCGGCGAAGAACAACAAGATCGACGAGCTCACGTCTGCGAAGTGGAAGCGGATGAAGATCGTTCCTTCGGACATCTGCAACGATGCCGATTTCATGCGCCGCGTCTCGATCGACTTGACAGGCTTGCCGCCGACCGCCGAAGACGTGAACGCGTTCCTCGCCGACACGCGGGCCACGCAAATCAAGCGCGATGCGCTGGTCGACAAGTTGATCGGCTCCGAGACGTTCGTCGATCATTGGACGAACAAATGGGCCGACCTGTTGCAAGTGAACCCGAAGTTTCTCGGCAACGACGGCGCGAAGCAACTCCGCGATTGGATCCGCAAGGAAGTCGCTGCGAATACTCCTTACGATCAATTCGTGAAGAAGATTCTCACGGCCGGCGGATCGAATCGGGAGAATCCGGCCGCGGCCTACTACAAGATCCTCCGCGATCCGGCCGACACGATGGAGAACACGACGCACTTGTTCTTGGCCGTTCGCTTCAACTGCAACAAGTGCCACGACCATCCGTTCGAGCGTTGGACTCAAGATCAGTATTATCAAACGGCCGCCTTCTTCTCGCAGATCGACTTGCAAGCCGACCCAATGGCGAAGGGTGCGGTGCTCGGTGCAACGGCGGTGGAAAAAGGAAAGCCGTTGTATGAGATCGTCGCCGATAAGACGGCCGGCGAAATGACGCACGAGCGGACCGGCCAAGTCGTGCCGCCGCAGTTCCCGTTTCCGGCGAAGTTCACCGCCGCGGATAAGGCCTCGCGCCGCGAAAAGCTCGCCGCTTGGATCACCTCGGCCGACAATCAGTACTTCGCCAAGAGTTACGTGAATCGGGTGTGGGGCTATCTGTTCGGCGTCGGCATCATGGAGCCGATCGACGACATTCGGGCCGGCAATCCGCCGTCGAATCCCGAGCTGCTCGACTTCCTGACGCAAGAGTTCTTGAAGAACAAATTCGACGCGCGCGAGCTGATGCGGACGATCTGCAAGTCGCGCACGTATCAGCTTTCGATCGCGACGAACAAATGGAACTCCGACGACAAGATCAACTACTCGCATGCCTCGGCCCGTCGCTTGCCGGCCGAAGTGTTGTACGACGCGATTCACACCGTCACCGGTTCGCAGACGCAATTCGCCGGCTATCCGGCCGGCACGCGCGCCGCGAACTTGCCCGAAGTGAACGCCGCTCTCGGTGCCGGATTCTTGCAGACGTTCGGTCGCCCGCCGCGCGAGAGCGCGTGCGAGTGTGAACGCCAAGGAGGCATGGCGCTTGGCCCGGTGATGGCGATGATCTCCGGCCCGACGTTGTCGAACGCCGTGGATGATCCGAAGAACGCGCTGGCGTCGCTCGTTGCGAAGGAAAAAGACGACGGCAAAGTCGTCGATGGGTTGTTCCTGCGGGTATTGAATCGCCACGCGACGAAAGACGAAGTCGCGCTGGCGACGAAGTCGATGCAAGAGATCGAGGTCGATCATGCGGCGATGACGAAGCGATTGAGCGAGCGCGAGGCGTGGTGGAAGCCGATCGCTGCGAAGCTCGAACAAGAACGACTCGCCGCGATCGCCGCCGCGAAGAAAGAACTGGAAACCTACGAGAAGGCGCAGGCCCCGATCATCGCCGCCGCGGAAAAAGCCCGCCTGGATGCGACCGCGAAAGCGGCGCTCGAGTTGCAAACTTTGGCTCGTCGGTTGCCCCGATCGCAAGAAGCTTGGGAGAAGGCGCTCGCGCCGACGGCCGATTCGCCGACCTGGCACCCGTTGAAGATCACCGCGGCAACCGCGCAGGCTTCGAGCCCGGTAGCGCTGAAGATCGAAAACGATACGACCGTCTTCACGGTCGATCGCAATGCGCAGCCCACGTATAAGCTCACCGGGGAAACCTCGCTGGCGAACGTTACGGGGATCATGCTCGAGGTCTTGCCCGACGAGCGCTTGCCGAACTTCGGGCCGGGCTTCAGCAATCGGAACTTCGTGCTGACCGAGATCGTCGTGAGCGACTCGAACCCGCTCGGTACGAAAACGAAGAAGACCGTGTTGGAGCCGAGCTTGTTCAACGACGCCTTGGCCGATGTGTCGCAAGATAAGTTCGACGTAAAGACGGCGATCGACGGCAAGAAAGATCAAGGAGCGCCGAACGGTTGGGCCTCCGGCGGCAAGCCGGGCGCGCATCGGGCCGTGTTTCAATTGACGAAGCCGATCGCCTACGCGCCAGGCGCCGAGCTGAAGATCGACCTGTTGCAGGTCTTCCAACAGAGCTTCGGCATCGGCAAGTTCCGCATCTGGGTGACCGACGCCAAGAAGCCACTCGGGTTCGGTTTGCCGGTCGAGATCGCCGCGATCGTCAAGACCCCGGCCGAAAAGCGAACCCTGGCTCAATGGGACGCGCTCGACGCCTATCAACGCTTCACCGACGCGAACTACGACAAGCAAGAGACCGTGCTCTGGACCGCGCGGCTGCCGCTGCCGATCGACCAGCAATTGGTCGCCCTGAAGACGAAGGTGACGACGGCTGAAACGCCGATCATGATCGACCCCCCGCTGGTGCAACTCCGGGCCGATCATGCGATGAGCGCCAAGCAGAATGCCGATAAGAGATTGACGGTCGTGCAAGATTTGGCCTGGGCGTTGATGAATAGCCCGGCGTTTTTGTTCAACCACTAGTCATATTCCCGCAGAATCGCGGGTTCCGAATCCGAATCCCGAACGAATTTTCCGCAGTGTGTCGAACCGAGCGAGCCGGCTAAAACTTTCGTAGCCGCTCGCCCTTTCGCACGCTCTAATACTCGAACACTGAAACGTTTCAACGGAGAAATCCCCATGCTCGTCGTCCCCGGCCGCAGCGGCAAAGACCTGTGCGATGGTCATCTCGGTATGAGTCGGCGCGCGGTCTTGCGTGTCGGCGGCAGCGGCCTCTTCGGACTCACGCTCGGCTCGATGTTTAAGCTGCAAGCGGCCAACGCCGCCGCGGCGAGCACCGGCGGAGCGGGTTGGGGCAAAGCCAAGAGCATCGTGATGGTCTACCTGCAAGGCGGGCCGAGCCATCTCGACTTGTGGGATCCGAAGGAGAACGTGCCGGATAAAGTTCGCAGCGCGTTCAAGAACATCCCGACGAAGATTCCGGGCGTGCAGTTCACCGAGAACTTGCCGAAGCTCGCCGGCATCAACGATAAGTTCACGATGATCCGCTCGATGGGTTACACCCCGAACGGCCTCTTCAACCACACGGCCGCCATCTATCAGATGATGACCGGCTACACGACCGACAAGGTGAGCCCTTCCGGCCAGCTGGAGCCGCCGAACCCGAAAGACTTCCCCAACTTCGGCTCGAACATCATTCGCTTGAAGCCGAGCGAACAACCGATGTTGCCGTTCGTGATGTTGCCTCGCCCGTTGCAAGAGAGCAACGTCGTCGGCAAGGCCGGCACGGCGGGCTTCCTCGGCCGCGACTATGATCCGTATACGCTGTATCCCGACGGCGACGATATGGACATGGCGAAGATGAACAAAGTCCGCGTCGACGACCTCAAGCTTCGGCCCGAGGTGTTCGCCTCGCGTTTGGAACGCCGCGCACGTTTGCGCACGGCGATCGACGCGCGGATGCCCGAGATCGAAGCGGCCGTCGCCGATTACAAGCTCGACGAGTATTACGATCGGGCCTTGAACCTCGTTATTTCCGGTCGGGCTCGCGAGGCGTTCGACATCTCGCGCGAATCGGAAAAGACGCGCGATGCTTACGGCCGGAACACGTTCGGCCAGAGCTTGCTCTTGGCGCGCCGCTTGGTCGAAGCCGGCACGCGCGTCGTCGAGGTCATTTGGCCGAAGGTCGCCAACAGCGATAACCACTCGTGGGACCATCACGTCGGCCTCACCGACCGGATGAAGAACCGCTCGGCTCCGATGCTCGACGGCGGACTCTCTTCGTTCATCGCCGATCTCGACGATCGGGGCATGCTCGAAGATACGCTGGTCGTCGCGGTGGGCGAGTTCGGCCGGAGCCCGCAAAAGGGGGTCAGCACGTCGGGCAACGGCAACAGCGCCGACGGTCGTGACCACTGGCCGTACTGCTTCACGGCGGTCGTCGCCGGCGGCGGCACGAAGCGCGGCTACGTTCACGGCAAGAGCGACAAGACCGCCAGCGCGCCGCTTGAAGACGTCGTGCATCCGGGCGAGTTGCTGGCGTCGATCTATCATAGCTTTGCGATCGATCCGGAAACGATCGTTTACAACCACTTGAACCAACCGCGCGAGCTCGTGAAGGCGCATGCCGTCTCGAAGTTGTTCGCGTAAGACGTTTCGTTCGTCGTCCAAGGCGAGCGGCCGGTGCGAGCCGGCCGTTCGGAGCTAAGAAAGTCTTTGAGAAAAGAGTTGTCGAAAGTTTCGGAAACGGGGGCATGACTGCCCCCGCTCGCCTCGGAGAAGTGATTCGGATCGTTGCCTTGGAAGTTTGTCCGCTCCCGCCTGATTTCCCCGCCTGTAGAGTTGATCCTGCCCAACGCATCGGCGCCCTCGTTGCGCTCCCGCCTCCCGTGAAAGGATTTTACGATGATCGACTTCGCCCACCCGCAAGGTCTCCGTGAACATGAATCGATCGAAGGTTGGGCGGAGCTGTTTTCGCTCCTCGCCGACCGAACGCGGCTCCGCATCTTGTTTCATCTTTCGCGCAACGACGAGCTTCACGTCGGCGGCCTCTGCGAGCGATTGCAACAGAGCCAGCCGGCGGTGAGTCATCATCTTTCGCGACTGCGCTCGGCCGGCGTGCTGACTGCGCGTCGCGAAGGGAAGCAACGTTTCTATCGCCTCGCTCCGCAGCGCTGCCGAGATGTGCTGGAAGCGGCGTTCCACGGCTTGGAAGAAACGAAGCCGGCCGACGCCTTGGCATAAGCGCGTAGCTCGACCACATACGTTCGATCGACGAACGTCCCTCCTTCAATAGCCCGGGATGAATATCCCGGGCGCACACGCTTCGTGAGCTACGCTCGTCGCGCGGCCGCGGATATGCATCCGCGGCTATCGATTCATGCGTACGAAATTTCAAGTTCCAAAAAACAAAACTCAAACAAGTTCCCAAAGCAGAAAATCACAAACGCAGAGTACGCGCGTATGCATTTGTAATTTGAAGTTTGTTTTTGTTTGTGATTTGTCTTTTGCGATTTGAGATTTTCGTCGAAGACGAACTACACCTTCTTACTCAACCGTTCGGCGAGCCGCCCCAAGGCGTGGCTCTTGTCCGTTAGGCTCAGATGCACTTGGATCAGGCTCACGTTCGGCTCGTTCCAAGCCGCGGTGAGCGCCGCGTCGAACTCCCCTTCCGTGCGCACCTCGTAGCCCTTCCCGCCGCCGAACACCTCCGGCAGCTTGCTGTATTTCCACGGGTTGATTTCGTTGAAATCGCCCGGATGCAGGAACCGCTCGGTGCCGTAGCCTTTGTTGTCGAGCACGATGCAGATGTGATGAAACTTGTGGCGGATGAGCGTCGATAGTTCGTGGCCCGTCATTTGAAACGCGCCGTCGCCGACGATCGCCACGGTCCGCGTCGTCGGCCGTGCGACCGCCGCTCCGAGCGCGGCCGGCACGGCGAAGCCCATCGACGTGTAATACGCCGGGCCGATGTACTCCGTCTTGCCGTGCGTCGTCAGTTCGGTCGAGGCGAAGAGCGAGTCGCCGACGTCGGAGATGACGATCGTGTTTTCATCCAGCGCTTCGTCGAGCCGGCAGATCAGCCGATCGATCGACACCGGCGCGTCGGGCCGCAACGTAAACGGCGCCGCAGTTTGCTTCGGGCGCTTCAGCATCGGCCGGCGAACCGTCTCGGGCTTCGCCGCCGTGAGCTCGCGCAGGAAGTCGCCGAGCAATACGTCGTGGTAATGATGATGGCGAATGCGCAGCTGTTCGCTCGTCGCATAGATGCAGGTGCCGGGATCGAGGTTCGCCGTGTTGATGCCGAGGTTGATGTCGGTCATAAACGCGCCGAGCAGGAGCGTGCAATCGCTTTCTTCGACGTAGCGCGTCACCTCGTCGAGCCCCATCGCCCCTTCGTAGAGACCGACGTAAAGCGGATGCCGCTCCGAGACGACGCTCTTGCCGAGGATCGTCGCGGCGATCGGAATCTGAGTCGCTTCGGCGAGCGCGAGCAACGCGTCTTGCAAGCCGAAGCGATGAATCTCGACGCCGGCGATGATGATCGGCTTCTTCGCCGCCGTAAGCAGTCGCACCGATTCCGCAATCGCTTCTTCCAACGCCTCGGGACTACTCACCGTCGACGTCGGACGAAACGCGTGCGAAGCCGGCGGCACGACCTTCACCATGTCGCGCGGCAACTCGATATAGACCGGCCGCTTGTAGCGCACCGCGGCATCGAGCACGCGGTCGATCTCGCGAAACGCCGTGTGCGGATCGTTCAACTCGCAGCACGCGACGCAGATCTTTTCGTACACCTCGAACTGCGTCCGGAAGTCGCGCACCTTATGATGCAAAAGCGGATTGTTCGGTCGTTCGCAAAGGCCCGGCGCACCGGAAATCACCACGACCGGCGACTTCTCGGCATACGCACCGGCCACCGAGTTCACGCAGCTCAACCCACCGACGCAGTACGTCACGCACACGACGCCGAGCCCGTTCACGCGCGCATAAGCATCGGCCGCGAACCCGGCATGATCTTCCTTGCAGCACCCGATGACGCGGATCGGTGAGTTCTCGAGCATCGAATAAAAGCCGAGCACGTAGTCGCCCGGAATACCGAAGGCATCGCGCACGCCGTAGTCTTGCAAGCGGAGAATGAGATACTCGCCGATCGAAAGCCCGACGGAAGGAGTCGCGGCGGCGACATGCGGAACCGGGTCCGTGGTGCTGGTCATGGTGGAATCCTTTCACGATTTCGGAACTATCTGCGATTCCAATCGAGGACGATCACACAGGCAATTGTACGCAGCTAACAAAATTCGGTTGGGAAGCAATGAAAAATCATTCAACTGGGGCAAACGCGCTCTGGGACAAGACGGTTATCGTGCGGCATCGATATCTGCCGTAACGGATGCAACTTCCGGAGCGACGGAAAGGGCTTTCTTTAGTTGCTCGTCAACCTCCAACAATTGTTGCTCGATCGCATCGACGACATCGCTCCGAACTTTGTCGATCGGGAATCGCAACTCATATTCAAGCCCGCCGAATCGATCGTCTCGATCATCCGTCTCGAAACTCCGCAAGCCGGACCTGTGCTTCCAAGGGTCGAGAGCAGGCTCGATCCATGAAACTGGAGTGTAATTGACCCCTGTCACCCTCAACACTAGGGGAGTCGCAAACGATGCCCATCGGTCGGCGCAAAAAGCTAGGGAACAGCCCGTACTTGCCATCCTGAAGTAGCGACCATACCAGCCACTTCCGGCCGCCGACCGCAAATTCTTCGTATCGGCGATTCCAGCCTCGACCAACTTATCTACCACCGCGTCGACGACTTCTCCGAATTGAAGAACTCGTCGGCCGACGTTCGAGGTCAGCTCTTCGGAAGAGAGCGGCAAAAATGCTTCGGTATCTTCGTAATTGCAAAGACCTTGTAATTGCCGAAGATCCTCAACCAGTATTCCTTCTCCTCCGGCTTCCAGCATCGAATCATGCAATCGCTGTAAAATCAATTTCCAGCTGAGGATGACAAGGCGTACGCCATCTCCGGTATCTATGGAGCGCATTTCCTCATGAGGTTTCTTTTGCGCGGCGCGAATGCTCGTTTCCAAGTCGCAACGACGCAACAATTCTTCCCAGAGCAAACCTAGTCGCTTAGCCGGCGCGATGAAAACCAGTGTTCCGGTTCGGATCGCTTTTAGTCGCTTCAAATAAACGGTCGGTTGAGCTTTCGTGAGACCCGCCCAAAACTTGGCCTCTAAAATCACGACATCGCGCCCGTGAACGTCACGGCCTACGAGATCGGGAATTGCGCCATCTTCCCCCCAAGCCTGGGTTCGGAAAGACAATACTCCGGGTCTCTCCGGCTCGGATTCATAAATCAATCGAAGCAATGAGTCGCCGGCGACGTGAGATTTTTTTAATAGATAGCAGAGCGCATCCGTTGCAAAGTTCTCTCGCTGCGTCACGTAGCGATAGGCCAAGTGACTCAGTAACGTCCCTTGCTCTGCCATGGAAACGTCCCTGAAAGTTGATGATCAATGTAATCAAGGAAATGTGACCAACGAATCAGATGACGGATTGCATCGACTTTCGATACGGCCTACACCTTCGCCGGCACCGCGAAACCGGCTCGGTAGTCGCGGGTGAGTAGTTTATCGGCGTCCGGGGCGTCGAGGAATTTTTCGTTCGCCGCGTCGATGGTCAGTTTCTTGCCGACGTGAAATTTCTCGCCCGCGAGCGTCAGCTTGTTGCCGGTGCCCAGGTGTTCTTCCATGCGGGCCAGCGCTTCATAAGCATCTTTGTCGTCGCCGAAGGCCTTGGCTTGCGCGTCGAACGGCGCGACCTCGCCGAGCCGATAGGAGATGTTTCCCAAGTGGCAGAGCGCGCTGGAGTAGTGTCCTTCGAGGATGTCGGCGTACTGGTTCTCGCGCTTCCGCGAGCGCATCGCATCGACGAAGTTGCGGAACAAGTCCGAGTCGCGCACCACGTCGACTTCGACGTTGAGCTTCGGCAGCGCTTCGGGCGTCTTGCTTCCCTTGCGGTAGAGCTTGCCGCCGGCGATCGTGGTGCCGTCTTCGAAGTGGAGCGTGTTGCCGAC